>JAOZTW010000002.1:0-21953 GCA_029938985.1 Bacteroidales bacterium
GTCGTGTAATGTGCTGTTTACATGATTTTTTTAATTTTAATTTAGAGGTCAGAAAGTTTTTGTTTTATTCCAATCTTTTGAAAGCACCCTAACATTAAGGGTAAAAACTTTTATCTTTCTTTTTAAGGTAAACCTTAAACATACACTATTAGTGCCGTCCACGTTTTTATTATCTAAACGTAGATAAATTTTTATTGTAGTATTCATAAGACAAAATAATTTTAAATAGTTCATTTTTATTGTTAAACTATTGTTAAACATTTTGCCAAAAACATAGAAATTTTTACTTACTATCTAAATATTTAAAAGTCTCTAATATAGTTAAAACAAAAAAAGATAGCAAGTTATTACTTGCTATCTTTTTCTATTATTGGTGATTCAGCCAGGATTCGAACCTGGGACCTACTGCTTAGAAGGCAGTTGCTCTATCCAGCTGAGCTACTGAACCAAAATTTTGTGTTAATTGCGATTGCAAAGATAAATCCTTTTTTTTCTTTACAAAAAAAAAACTAACTTTTTTTAATAAAAAAATCATCTTTAAAATTTATAAAGTATAATTTCTTGGATGCACGTGTGATAGCGGTATAAAGCCATCTGTAATATTCCTTGTCAATTCGGTCTTGACTAATATATCCTTGGTCCACATATACTGTGTTCCATTGTCCGCCTTGCGATTTATGACATGTAACTGCATAAGCAAATTTTACTTGCATGGCATTAAAATATTCATTTTCTTTTACTTTCTTATAACGTTCTCTCTTAGATTTTATATTTTGATAATCCTCTAAAATACTAAAATAGAATTTTTTATTTTCTTCATAATTCAACGATGCCGAGTTTATACGTAGTGTGTCAATTAATATTTTTGCATCAAGTTCAATATTGTTATAGTCGGGCAGACGAAGAGTTACATCGGCAAAATTATAATCATACATAGTTTCACGTTTTTTAATTCTCACTATTTCAGCTATATCTCCATTTGCAATAAAATCTACCTCCTTAATATCTTCTGCCCAAAAATAGTTATTTTTCACTATCATAAGTAAATCACCTATTGAAATTTCTTCTTCTCGCCACAAAATACTCGCTCTAATACCCTCGTTAAAACGATTGGCACGTTTGTTAGAACGTGTAACAATTAAGGTTTCTTCGTTTCCGTTTTTACTATAGGAGTCTGAAATAGATTCTATTAAATCCGTTCCTGTTACACGTTCAATATCATCAAAATTTTCGGTATCCAGTTTTGGAAATTCGCCAATATTAGTCTCTTCTTTTATCAATTTTCGTAAATAAGTGGCATTGTGCAAAATACCCGAATTTTTTGATTGTCTCACCACTTCGGTTAGTTCTAATTGTTCAACTGTAAACCCGTGCATTTCAAGTTCTTTTGAGTCCAAAGCAGGACTAATATCTATTCCCACAGGAGGTAGTTGTGCGGTGTCTCCCACCAGAATTAATCTGCAATTTTCGCCATCGTAAACATACTCAAGCAGGTCGTCCAACAATCTACCAGTACCAAACACCGATGATTCAAAATTCTGATTGGCAATCATTGACGCTTCATCTATAATAAAAACGGTATCTTTATGTAAGTTTTTATCAACCATAAATTTACCAAAACCATCGTTGGACGAAACTTGACGATATATTTTTTTATGAATAGTAAATGCACTTTTCTCTGAATAAGCTGAAAAAACTTTTGCGGCACGCCCTGTTGGTGCAAGCAGAAATGTTTTGTTTTTCTGTAAAGTAAGTGTTTTTACCAGAGCAGCTATAAGAGTAGTTTTTCCTGTTCCGGCATATCCTTTCAACAAAAATATTTTATCATTCTCTCTTTTTATAATAAAATTTGATATTTTTTTAATAGCTTCCTCTTGTTGTTTGGTGGGCGTAAATTTCAGGTTTTCTTTGTATTTAGAAATAAAAAAATTTGATAACATAAATGAATAATAAATAGTTAATAATTAAAAATAAGGAATTAAGAATTAGGAATTCCTAATTCTTAATTTAAAAATATATTATTCATAAACAGAAAGTAGCGAATTTAAAACATCAATAGCCGCTTCTGGCACCGATGTTCCTGGACCGTAAATTCCTACCACACCACTTTTATAAAGAAAATCATAATCCTGTTTTGGTATCACTCCACCAACTACAACCATAATATCTTCACGTCCCTGTTTTTTTAGCTCTGCAATTACTTGCGGAACAAGAGTTTTGTGCCCTGCTGCAAGACTTGACACTCCAAGAATATGAACATCGTTTTCGGTAGCCTGCATTGCTGCCTCTGCTGGAGTTTGAAAAAGTGGACCTATATCAACATCAAAACCTATGTCGGCATAACCAGTTGCCACCACTTTTGCTCCTCTGTCGTGTCCGTCTTGTCCCATTTTGGCAATCATTATTCTTGGGCGACGACCATCAATTTCCGCAAATCTATTTGCCAATTCATGTGCTTTTTTAAACATATTATTATTATTACTTTCGGAGGCATACACACCCGATACTGAACGAATAACAGCTTTATAACGACCAGCAATTTTTTCTACCGCTTGTGATATTTCGCCAAGGCTGGCACGTTTTCTTGCTGCATCAACCGCCAGCTCAAGCAAATTACCAGTCTCCGATTTTGTGGCAAAAGTTATAGCTTCAAGTGCTTTATTTACTTCTGTTTCGTTCCTGTTTTTTTTGAGTTCCGCAAGTCTCTCAAGCTGAGAATTTCGCACCGCCGTATTATCAACTTCCAGAATATCTAATTCGTCTTCTTTTTCTAATTTATATTTATTAACACCAACAATTACATCTTGCTTACCATCTATTCTTGCCTGACGGCGAGCTGCTGCTTCTTCAATTCTCATTTTAGGCAAACCCGTTTCAATGGCTTTTGCCATTCCGCCAAGTTGTTCAACTTCTTGTATCAATTTCCATGCTTTGTGAGCTATTTCGTGTGTCAAATTTTCTACATAATATGAGCCAGCCCAGGGGTCTATTGATTTGCAAATGTCGGTTTCTTTTTGAATAAAAATTTGAGTATTTCTTGCAATTCTTGCCGAAAAATCTGTTGGTAAAGCTATTGCTTCGTCCAGAGCGTTGGTGTGCAACGATTGTGTATGTCCCAATGTTGCCGACATAGCTTCAACGCAAGTTCTTGCTACATTGTTAAATGGGTCTTGCTCTGTTAAACTCCAACCCGATGTTTGTGTGTGAGTGCGGAGTCGCATCGACTTTTCGTTTTTCGGATTAAATTGTTTAACTATTTTTGCCCAAAGCATTCTTGCGGCTCTCATTTTTGCTATTTCCATAAAATGATTCATACCCGAAGCCCAGAAAAATGATAACCGTGGAGCAAAATCGTCAATATTTAAACCAGCATCAACTCCTGCACGTAAATATTCTAAGCCATCGGCAAGTGTGTAAGCAAGTTCAATGTCCGAAGTTCCTCCAGCTTCCTGAATATGATAACCCGAAATACTAATGGAATTAAATTTTGGCATTTTTTTGGAAGTATATTTAAAAATATCTGCAATTATTCGCATAGATGCTTTTGGAGGATATATATAGGTGTTGCGAACCATGAACTCTTTTAGAATATCGTTTTGAATAGTTCCTGCAAGTTGCTCTAATTTAACGCCTTGTTCTTCTGCGGCAACAATATAAAATGCCAAAATAGGTAAAACTGCTCCGTTCATTGTCATGGAAACAGACATTTTATCCAATGGAATTTGATTAAACAATATTTTCATATCCAAAATAGAATCTATTGCTACTCCAGCTTTTCCTACATCGCCCACTACTCTTTGGTGGTCGGAATCGTAACCTCTGTGTGTTGCAAGGTCAAAAGCAACAGATAGTCCTTTTTGACCAGCGGCAAGGTTACGTTTGTAAAACGCATTAGACTCTTCGGCGGTAGAAAAACCTGCGTATTGTCTTATTGTCCAAGGGCGTGTTACATACATTGTTGAATAAGGACCTCGCAAAAATGGTGGCAAACCCGAAACATAATTCAAATGTTCCATTTTGTTAAGAACTTCTTTTGTGTAAACAGATTGAACATCTATTTGTTCGGCGGTTTGAAAACTATTTGTTTCACTGCTCTCTAATTTGTTGTTTGTGAAACTTTTATTTAGTTTCAAATCAATATTTTTAAAGTTTGGTCTCATTGCTAATATTTTTAAATTTTCGCAATTAGTGAAAAAGAAAAAATAATTAACTCCAGCCTACTTGTTTATTTTGCTCTTTTAAAAATTTAAGAAGTCATTAAATAGCTTGCTATTTGCGGATTATTAAATTATTAAAAAAACAAAAAAACGATACATCTTGGAGCTACTTATTGTTTCTTTTTACTAATAAAATGAATGCAAACTTACTTATTTTTAGCAAACGTAAAAATAATTTTGGATATTATTTGAAAAAAATAGGTTTTTTATAGAAAAATGTTATCTTTGTGAAAATATAACATTATTTGGCATTTTTCATTTATCGGTTTACATTTTTCTTTATTTTAAACCTTATTTTTTTGGTTTCAACCTTAGTAGAAAAATTATTTACATGGTTTACAAATCTTATTACCTTATTTAATTTATTAATAATAAGGTAATAAGGTTTTAAAATCGTTGTGTATTCATTTTTCTACTAAGGTTTAAAATAAAAAATAAGGTTTTTAGAGAACAAAAAAAGTGTCAACTACTTTCTATCATTTATGAAAAATGCCCATTATTTTTAATAAAAGAAATAATTTTGCTTGATTTTTGTAGATTAGTGAAAATGAAATAATAAGTAACTGAAGAATACGCCGTTTTTTTGTAATTTTAATTTTTTTTTTTAACAAAATAAACAAGTAAGTACTAATACAAAAGTTTTCACACATTTGTATTTCTTTAATCTATTGGTTTATAGTAACATAATTGTATCATTGAATAATTGAATCATTGTATCATTCCTTAGATTGGTGTTAGTTATTTTTTCTTTTTCACTTACTTTAAAATAAAAAAATCCAGATGAATCGTATATCAAAAAAAATATTTGTAATCGTTTTTATAGCACTTCTCATTAGTTTTGTTTTATCCTTGTATTTTCAAATCCATTCTTATAATCACGAACTTGGAGTAATTTCAGACAACAGTTTGATAATTGCAGAAAATTCGTTTGAAGATATTTTGTCAAGTGAAAAACAAAAACTTTCATTAGCTCTTGATTTTTTGTTAGAAGATAAAGCTGCAAAACAAATGTTTATAGATAGAAATATTGACAGTTTATACGATTATACAAAACCAATATTTGAAAAGCTAAAAAATCAATATAGCATTACTCATTTATATTTTATTTTACCAGAACCAGAAAAAACTTGTTTTCTACGAGTTCATAATCGTCCTAAAAATAATGATGTGATAACACGATTTACTTATGAAAACTCTGTAAATACAAAAAAAATAGCTACTGGATTAGAACTTGGTAAAACTGCTTTTGCATTAAGAGCAGTAAGACCTTACTATGATAATAATAAACTTATTGGTTATATGGAGGTTGGACAAGAGATAGACAATTTTTTTGATTTAATAAAATCTAGAACAAAAGATGATTTTTTTGTAACTGTTAATAAAAAATATTTAGACAAGAATAAATGGAATTCAGCAAAAGAAACAAATTCTCAAATGTCGTTGTGGGAGGCTCTTGAAAAGGAAGTTATAATAACCAGTACTTCACAAAATACTTCTCTGTCAAATTTAAACTTACAAAATATTCCAAATAAAAGCACAATTATTGATAAACAATTAAAAATCAATAATAAAGTGTATATTTTAGGGCAGTTTCCATTAACAGATGCTGGCGATAGAAAAGTTGGTGCAATATATTTTACCCATGATAATACAGGCGTTTACTCTGAATTAAAACAAGATATTTTACAAATGTTAGCAGTGTTTTTTGTTTTATTAATTGTATTTGGAATATTTACAGTATTTTTTGTTCGCCAATTTATTACTAAACCAATTAATATTGTGGTAAATGCAATGAAAAAAATATCTAATAAACAAATAAATTTTCATATTGAAGAAACACAAAAAGATGAAATAGGAGAGCTTTATCGTTCTATAAATGAGATAAATAACAATTTTCAAGAAATTATTACAAATATTAATACAATTACAACAGCAGTTTTAGATACAAGTAATCAATTAAATATGTTGTCGTTACAAATTACAGAGCGTGCCAATATACAAGCTTCTACAACAGAAGAAATTGCAGCCTCTATGGAACAAATGGTTGCTACTATAAATTCAAATACAGGATATGCAGAAATAACGGGAAATTCTTCAACAAAATCTGCAAATGGTATAAAAAAAAGTAATAAAATTTTTAAACAGACCATAAAATCTGTATCAGAAATTAGCGAAAAAATAACAATTATTACCGAAATAGCAGATAAAACGGACATATTATCAATAAATGCAGCAATTGAAGCCGCAAGAGTAGGTGAGGCAGGAAGAGGTTTTGGTGTTGTTGCACAGGAAATAAGAAAACTTGCTGATAAAACAAAACTTGCATCAGACGAAATAAATAGATTATCAAGAGAAGGACAGGTTATTTCAAAATCAGCTGGCGAGGAACTTGCCAGAACAATTCCAGAAATAGTACAAAGTGCCAAACTTGTAAATGAAATTGTGCTTGCGAGTCGTGAACAACAAAATAGTGTTGAAGCTATAAATATCTCTGTTCTACAACTTTCTGATATTACTAATGAAAACACTTCGTCGGCAGCGGAAATGTCCATTTCCGCAGAAAAACTTTCTGCACAAGCAGAAGAACTAAGAAATTTGATTTCTATTTTTGAAATAAAATAAAAATTTAGTTGAAATACAATTGAAATACATAATGATATGCAATTATTTAAAAAACTGTGATATTTTAGAAGTGTTTTTTCGTACCAATGTTAAAAAACCTCCTATTTCATTAGTTCTTATTACTTTTAAATCCTCTTTCATTTTCAATAAAATATTTTTAATATTTTTGTTGCTTTGTCCGCCAACTCTCATTTTTATAGTAACTTTGGCTAAGTAGCTGATTGTTATTTTGTGTTTTCCAAAAAAACGCATCATAAGGTCGTAGTCGGCCGCAATTTTATAATTGGTATTAAAATTACCAAATTGTTTGTAAATTTCTGTTTTTACAAATAGAGTAGGGTGGGGGGGCATCCAACCTTTTTTTAACTTAGAGTAATTAAACTCGCCTGATTGCCAATCACGAATTATCTTGGTTATATCTGTTTTGGATACATAGTGTAAATCTGAGTAAACGGCATCGGTGTTTTGTTGAGCAAATTTTTCAACAACTTCTTCAATCACAGTATTGTTGGCATAAATATCGTCGGCATGTAAAAAGCCAATAATATCACCTGTTGCATGAATAATTCCTTTGTTTAGAGCGTCATAAATTCCATCATCTTTTTCACTAACAATTTTAAATTTATTATTATTTCTCTCAATTATTTCAAGAGTTTTATCCTCAGATTTTCCATCAATTATAATGTATTCTATATTTGAATATGATTGAGATGCTACCGATTTTATGGTTTCCTCAATAGTATCTTCGTTGTTGTATGTTGCTGTTATTATTGTTATTTTCATGAAAAAAATAAAGTTTTTCTTTTATTTAAAATGATTATGTAATCCAAGCCAATGCGTTTGTGAATTTGTTTTAGATAGGTTTTAGAACAACTAAATTCAGATTTTTATACGCTATCAAGTATTTGATTACTTTTATATTGCAATTAAATGTATTATTTAAAAAGTTGGCATTTTTCATAAATGCAAATTACTGCCTTATTTTGATTATTTTAAAATCCTCATTTACAATAAGTAAACTGCGGTATTTAAAAAATAAAAATGTCTTGTGCTACACTTATGAAAAATGTCAAATGTAAACCATAAATGAAACATGCCGCATTATTCATAAATTATCTATTACAAAGCATAACTAACTCCGAAATAAGGCAATGCTCAATATTTTTATTTTTCAAAAATGCTCGCATTTAATCAAAGAATAATCTCTGTGCTTGCCTGCTATCTTGTTATTTAAGCTTTTTATAACGAAAATTCATGAATAATGCGGGTTAAAGAAGTTAATTATGAAAAAAGCCAAACAATTATGTTTGGCTTTTTTGGTTGCTAACCTGTATGATTTATATAAAATTGATTTGAAAAACTATTTTATTACCGTTATTTTTTCACTAATAATTGTCGACCCGTTATTTATTTCAATAAAATATACTCCGTTTTCAAAATTAGAACAATCAATATTTGCTGTATTTGTGTTATTATATTTTTGTTCCACAACTACTTTTCCTAACGAGTTATAAATTTTTACATCAAAGTTTTTAGAAGTAAGTGAAATATTAACAATGTTTGCAGTAGGGTTTGGATACACAGAAACTGCTTCTGTAATATTTTCTTCAACATCAACCAAAGTTGCAGGAATAAAAGCAACTGTTTTTTGATATCCAAAATTACCATCTGTATTACTCAACACTTGACCGTAAGAATCTTTTAATTCAAAATATCCATCAGGAGTATTAAATCCATTTCCATAAGAATCATAAATACTAAAATAAATACATTCATTTAAGTCAGTAAAATAAAATGATTGGTAAACATCTTCTCCCGAACCACTATATAAAACTGTTCCACTGGCATCTTGAAAATCCCAAGAAATTTCAACCCCCCAATTACCAGTTACTAAGTCTAAAATTAAATGTGTAGTTGTTTCGGGTGATTTATGAAAATCAAAAATTTGAGAATTGTTTGTTTGTTCATCGTCGGTTTGTCCGTTTGGTTGAATAAGCGAAATATTTAATGTGTTGTCTTCTAATGCTGTAAATGTAATTTCGTTTAACTCAACTGTTTCTTCTTCTCCAAAAGCAAGGTTGCCAGTCCAACTAAAAGTTTCGGTAGTCTCTTCGTTTACATCATATTCAATTGTTAGCGATGTAAGTGCCTCAGAACCTCTGTTTTTAATAATTAATGAAGGAGTAAAACTGTTTCCACATGTGTTTATTGTATCGGTAGGATGCTCAATAGAAATACAAGAAGCATTGTTTGTTCCAATTGATAGGTTTAAAGTTGCTTTGGTTCCGTTAAGAATTTCTTTAGAGCTGTTATCTTGAACAAAGGCAACTATTTCACCATGACTTAAATCCCAATCTTCGTCTGTTACAATTTCAAAATAAAAAACTTCTTGATTTTTTTCAGAAAAATCCAAAGATGTACCATAATGGTCAGGATACATACCACGAGTAACAAAATTTAGTTCACTCTGACCTTGCCAGTTATAATCAATATGTGATTCTGTAACAACAAGATGTGCCACCAAGTTTGTACCTGAATAATCATGAACCTTTTCTATTGTTACTGTAACAGAATAAGAATTATCTGTTAATGGAGCAACTTCCATGTTAACATCAAACGATGTTTGAACAGCAATAGCTGAATTATATTTTGGTAAATAGCTCGGATACAGACTTTGGTCATTATATCCTCCTTCAATAATATTTAATCCATTAAATAATGTAGATGGAAACGCAGAAATATTATAGTAATTATTTCTGATATTTGTGGCATCTGTCGTAAATGAATCCCCGTTGTGATTTTCTATTATTGCCACCGAATGTCCGTTTTCTATTAAATCGTCTGCACCCATAGCTGCTCCAGGACAATATTGGCACCAAGTTCCTGTTCCTATTTCTATAATTACAAGTTCTTTATCTATTTGTGCGTTAAGCATCAATACCGATAATAAACTGAATAAAACAAGTGTGATTTTTTTCATAATTTTTAAAGTTTAAAATAATTAGTAAATAATAAATGAGTTTGTTGGTCTAATTTCTGCAATTTTACAGCGATCTCAATAAGAAAAATGCCTAATATGTTTAGTTATTTTATTGCAAAGATATATATTTTTCATTTAATAAAATAATTTTTAAAAATATTTAATATTTACAAAATAAAACACTTCAAATCATAATTAATTGATAAATAAATAAGTAAAATTTTATTTTTATTTTTATATTATAAAATATAGATTATTTTTATCAAAAAAGTTGCTTTATTTTAAATACTAAAAATTTTTTTTTATTTTTGGATTTTAAAAATATCAACTTTTTACAATCCTTAATTTGTAAAGTTTTAAACATTATTATTAAAAAATGCAAATAAATCATTTATAATTAATTTAATACCAATGTACAAAAAAATATTTATTACTATATTATTTACAATTCTATACTTGTCAACATTTTGTCAAGTAGATTATCCGCAAAACTATTTTCGTTCTCCATTTGATATAAAATTATACATGTCAGGTAGTTTTGGCGAGCTACGTTCAAACCATTTTCATTCTGGCATAGATATTCGCACACAAGGAGTTGAGGGTAAAAAATTATTTGCTATTGCTGATGGATATATTTCAAGAATAAATATTTCTGCTTGGGGCTACGGCTACGCCTTATATATTACACACTCCAATGGATATATTTCGGTTTATGGACACATGCAAAAATATAATGATGCTATTGAAAAATATGTAAAAGAAAAACAGTACGAAAGACAAGAATTTGCGATGAATTTATATCCTAATCCAGATGAATTTCCTTTAAATAAAGGCGATTTTATCGGTCTGTCAGGAAATTCTGGTTATTCATTTGGTCCGCATTTACATTTTGAAATTCGTAACAAAGACGACGAACCAATTGATCCGCTTTTATTTGGATTTAGTATTTTAGACAACGTAAAGCCAAAATTTAAAAAACTTGCAATTTATCCTGCCAACGATTCCTGCTATGTAAACAAACAAAATAAAAAAAAGATAATTGATGTTTCGGGCAGTAATGGAAAATATAGGATTTCCCAGATAATAAAAGTGCAAGGTTCAATATATTTTGGTATTGAGGCTTATGATTATCTCAATTTTGTTGGTAGTCAAAACGCTGTTAACGAGGTACAACTATTTGTTGACGATGTTTTGTATTATCATCATAAATTAGAATCCTTTTCTTTTTATAATTCTCGTGCTATTAATAGTTTGGTGGACTACAAGGAACGAATAACGAGTTCTTCAAGAATTCAACGGGCATATATTGAACCAAACAACAAACTATCAATATATAAGCATTCTAAAAACAATGGTGTGGTTATTTTTAATGATAATAATACTCATGATGTTAAATATGTAATAAAAGATAGTCATGGAAATAAATCAGTTTTAGAATTTACAGTAAAAAGTGTTTTGAAAGAAAAGAACAAAGAAAAAATTCCGCTTGATTATCAAATGTTAATGTCGTATAAGAACGAAAATATTTTTATGAAAGATGAAATAAGAATAATGATTCATAAACATTGTTTGTTCGACAATTTATATTTTACTTTAGATTCTAAGCCAATAGTTAGAGGGATATATTCAGATATTTATATTGTTCACAATGAGTTTACTCCGCTTAATCGGAAAATAACAATTTCTATTGATGGAAAAAAAGTTCCTGACAGTTTGAAACAAAAAGCTATTATTATGAGAAAAGATTTTAAAGGAAAAAGATACTCAGAGGGAGGAAGGTGGTTAAATGGCTTTCTTACAATAAAATCAAAATATTTTGGAAAATTTTATATTACAACAGATGAAACTTCACCTGTAATAAAAGCAATTAATATTCACAAAAATGCAAGAATGGGTAATCTTAAAACAATTGAATTTAAGGTGATTGACAATCTTTCTGGTATAAAAGAATACAATGGTTTTGTTGATGGAGAATGGATTTTGTTTAAATACGAGGGTAAAAATAACAGAATTTATTACGATTTTGACGATAGAATTGGTAAAGGAAAACATAAGTTGCTTTTTCAAGTAACAGATGCTGTTGGTAATATGGCAGAATTTGAAACAGATTTTTACTATTAATACAGTTGAAATACAGTTGAAATACTGTTGAAATTCAGTTGAAATTCAATTGAAATACTGTTGAAATTCGGTTTTTTTTTTTTTTAATGTTTTATCTTTCTTTTTGTTATAAATTACTATGATTGTCGTTTATATACAAAAACAAACTTATTAATGATTTTTGGCATTTTTCATTTGACACTTTTCTTTATTTAAAAACCTTTTTTTTTTGGATTTCAACCTTAGTAGAAAAATTATTTACTTTTGATAATTTGGAACAAATTTATAATAAAATAAGTGAATTGGCTAACAAAAAGCACAACGATGAAATTAATAAAAACGATATTTTTGAACCCGCTACAACTTATTTGTTCAAGAAATATAAATGGGGTTTGGTAAATCTCAAAAAAGAAATAGTTATTTTGAAAGATGATTTTTTAAATAATCATGAAGAAATAAATTCTGTTTCAATTTATGTGCTTAAAGCACAGGATAACAACAACGATACTAACAAGATTTTTAATACTTACGAAAAATTTTTCAAAGAGTTAAATTCCGAATTAGAATGCTTTGAAACAAACGATAGAGGAGATTTAAATTTGTTCTTTTTTAGCAGTCAAGACTATAATAAACTAAAGTTTTTGCCTTCATATTTACCAGATTATTAGATAGTTGTAGTTTTCTATTGAAAACATAACTCCCAGATAATCAATATATTAAGTTTTTATAAATAACACTTAATTAGCGTACTGTAAGCATTTTACAAGTGGTATTACAAAAAGTTTGTTTTATGCAATTTATAAAAAAAGTATTAAAAATAAAGGCTACATGTTAGACCTCTACCAAATAAGTGAAGGACACCGTAGTTATATAATTTTAATGACAGATATAATTTTAAGAATACTTGCCGCCAGAAAAAAACTTTTGGTTAATTCATCTGTTTTTAATATTTTTGAAAAAGTAAAAGGCACTATAATTATTGATGAATTTGATAAACATTTGCACCCACTTTGGCAAAGAACCTTTATTAATACATTAAAAGAAGAGTTTCCGCAAATACAATTTTTGCTTTCCACACACAATGTAGTGTCTTTGCAATCAGCCGAAGACAAAAAAATATTTGTATTAAATATTGAAGAAAATGGTAATATTGAAATAAAAGATGATATTATTCCTGTGGGATTAGATATTGCAGAACTTTATAAGCTTTTTTTAGATGAAAATTAAATAACAAAATTTGTGTTAATCTGTAGAATCTGTGTTATCTGTGTTCCTATCATCGCAAAAATTGGAACACGGATAACACAGATTAGACTGATTTTCACTGATTTTTATTTTTCAACAAAATTAGTTATAATCAGAATATTTATAATAACAATAGCATCACAATAAATAAACTATAATAATAACTTTACATGGAACAAATTAAATTAGACATTTCGAATATTGAAAATTTTGTAACTCAATCTACAATTGATACTTACAAAAAAGAAGTTTTAGAAGGAAACAAAGCATTGCACGAACAAACTGGTGCAGGAAATGATTATATGGGGTGGGTTGATTTACCTGAGTCTATTAATCATGAATATTTGAAAAATATTGAAGAGACGGTTTTGAGTTTACAGAAAAATATTGATGTTCTATTGGTAGTAGGAATTGGTGGCTCGTATCTTGGTGCAAAGGCGGTTATTGAAGCTTTGTCGGGTAGTTTTGATAATTTATATCAAAATAGAAAAAATCCGCTTGTGCTTTATGCTGGCATAAATTTAAGTGAAGACTATTTGTACGAACTTCGTAAATACCTGCAAGCTATATCGTATGGTATTTGTATTATTTCAAAATCGGGAACTACAACAGAACCAGCTATTGCTTTTAGAATATTGAAAAACGATATTGAAAAAAAATATGGAAAAGAAGAAGCGGCAAAAAGAATTGTTGCAATTACCGATGCTAAAAAAGGTGCTTTAAAAACTCTTGCCGACAAAGAGGGATACAAAACTTTTGTTATTCCCGATAATGTTGGTGGACGATATTCTGTTTTAACACCAGTTGGTTTGTTACCTATTGCTGTGGCAGGTTTTGATATTAGAAAAATTGTAGAAGGTGCAAAATTTATGGCACAAAATACTAATGCAGAACAAAAATACGAAAATAATATTGCAGGTATTTATGCTGCTGCAAGAAACAGTTTGTATAAAAAAGGTTATAAAACAGAAATATTGGTTAATTATAATCCTAAATTGCAATACATTGCAGAATGGTGGAAACAACTTTTTGGCGAAAGCGAAGGAAAAGATAAAAAAGGAATTTTTCCTGCTTCGGTAAATTTTACTACCGACCTACATTCGCTTGGGCAATATATTCAAGACGGAGAAAGAACGCTTTTTGAGACAGTTATTGCGGTAAAAAATACTAATTATAAACTTACAATACCCGAAAATACAGATAATTTGGACAAGTTAAATTATTTGGCAGGAAAAAACATTGAATATGTGAACGAAAAAGCCATGCTCGGAACTATGCAAGCTCATTTAGAAGGTGGTGTGCCAAATATTATTATTGAAATTCCTGAATTATCCGAATTTTATATTGGACAACTTATCTATTTCTTCGAAAAGGCTTGTGGAATTGGTGGCTATCTGCTTAATGTTAATCCATTTAATCAGCCTGGTGTAGAAGCTTATAAAAAAAACATGTTTAAATTACTTGGTGAAAAATAAGATTAATGTTTTTTCATGTTTTTTTCTTTAAGCAGTTAGTCCAAACTCTTTCATTATATACTGAAAAGTCGGGAAAACTTTTTTGCAATATTTATCTATTTGACTTTCATGGCAATAAGCAATTTTATTGATTTTTATTAATCAGTTTTTAATATTTAGACAAGCAGTTTTTCAGAATTTCCATTAAAAATTTCTAATTCCAATTTTTTATTTGTAATTTTGTCCTGTTACATAATTCTTATATATATGTAAAATATTAATTAAGTACCTCAATAATAAGCAATAAAAGTCAATTATGCAAATTTTATTCAATGTTTATATTGCTGAAATTCAGACGTTTAATATTATCCAACACAAATCGTAATTAATTGTTATACAGACTGATACAATTCAGAAACTTTTGTTAAATATAAAATAATGGAATGGTATAATTTTTTATTAGTTATATTAATAGGGCTTATAGCAGGATTTATTAATACACTTGCTGGAAGTGGTTCAATAATAAGTATTGTTATGTTAATGTCTCTTGGACTACCTCCTAATGTAGCCAACGGAACAAATCGTATAGCAATTCTGATGCAAAATATAGTAGGTGTAGCAAGTTTTAAAAAACAAAAAGTTTTTGAGTGGAAAGAAGGAATATGGCTTGCAATACCAGCAGTAATTGGAGCTACAATAGGAGCTTTTTCTGCCGTTAATTTGAAAAACGATATAATGGAAGTTGTTATAGCATTCATTCTATTGTTTATGCTTGGGATTTTAATAATAAAACCAGATAAATGGATTAAAGGGCAGGCTGGGAAATTTAAAGAAAAACCATCAATTCTACAAATAATTATATTTTTTTTTATTGGATTATACGGTGGTTTTATCCAAGCTGGAGTTGGTTTTTTTCTTCTTGCAGGCTTGGTACTTAGTGCAGGTTTTGATCTTGTCAAGTCAAATGCTATCAAAATGCTAATAGTGTTGCTTTATATTCCATTTACAATAGCCATTTTTGCATACAATCATCAGATAAATTATCTTCTGGGTTTTATGTTAGGTTTGGGAAATATGCTTGGAGCTTTTATTGGCTCAAAAATATCTGTAAAATGGGGACCAAAATTTATACGATATTTTTTAATTATCATAATTTTGGGCTTCACTATTAAATTACTAATTGATAACTTACCCTTTTTTTTAACTAAAATATAAGTACCAACCTAATTTTTAAAATCAAATTGACATTTAACAAATTGTTAACTTTTTATTTTCTTTATAATATAAAATAAAATTTATTGCAAGTTTTGATTAAAAATATTTTTAATATCATTTATTGACAATGCTTTGTATAAATCTAATATACAGGCTTGTATATTTGTTTTAATTTAGAATTATTCTAAAATAAATTATGTTTACAATTTTTTTTTTTTATAAAATATATATTATTAATTTTAAAGTTGAAATTGGAACACATTTTTTAATATATAAACACTAAAAACTAAAATTATGAAAAGAAGAGATTTTATTAAGCAGGCTGCTGTTGCTTCTGCAGCAACTGCAATAGGCTTGAGTATTCCTCTATCTGTGCAAGCAAAACAGAAAAAAATAGAGGAGTCTTGGCGATGGGATAAATCTGTTTGTCGTTTTTGTGGAACTGGTTGTGGAATTATGGTTGCTACCAAAAATGATAAAATTGTAGCCGTTAAAGGCGACCCTAAAGCTCCTGTAAACAGAGGTTTGAATTGTATTAAGGGTTATTTTAATGCAAAAATAATGTATGGTAAAGACCGTTTAAAGCACCCACTTATGCGTGTTGATGCTGAAGGTAATTTTTCAAAAAATGGTAAATTTAAACCAATAAGTTGGAAAAGAGCTTTTGACGAAATGGAAACTCAAATAAAAAAATCGCTTGCCGAACTTGGACCAACAGGAATTGGCATCTTCAGTTCAGGACAATACACTGTTCAAGAAGGGTATGCCGCTGTTAAATTAGTAAAAGGCGGTTTTAGATCTAATAATATTGACCCAAACGCAAGACACTGTATGGCTTCTGCTGTAGCAGGATTTATTCAAACATTTGGAATTGACGAACCTGCAGGCTCATACGATGATATTGAACTTACCGATACTATTGTTACTTGGGGAGCTAATATGGCTGAGATGCACCCAATATTATGGTCAAGAGTATCTGACAGAAAACTTTCTAAACCAAGTGCAGTAAAAGTAATTAACCTAACTGCTTACAGCAACAGATGTTCTGATTTAGCAGATACAGAAATTATTTTCAAACCACACACCGACCTTGCTATCTGGAATTACATTGCTCACGAAATTGTTTATAACAATCCTGACGCAATTGATAAAGAATTTGTTGACAAACACACAGTTTTTGCAACAGGACATGTTGATGTTGGCTATGGAATGCGAACACAAGACCATAAAAATTTTACCGAAGCAGAAAAAGTAACAGTAGCAAAACAAAGCTCTAAAGTATTATCTAAAAACGAAGGTATAGCACTTGCGTATCTTGGACATAAAGAAGGTGATACTCTTGAAATGAAAAATGTTAAAACGGCTGGTAAACATTGGAAAATTTCTTTTGATGAATTCAAAAAAGGTTTAGAACCTTATACATTAGATTATGTTGCAGAAATGTCGAAAGGAGACGTTGATGAAGACTTAGAACAATACAAAGCAAAATTAAAAGAACTTGCTGATTATTATATTGAAAAAAGCAGAAAAATTGTTTCATTTTGGACAATGGGCATGAACCAACACACACGAGGAACATGGGTAAACGAACAAGCCTATATGGTTCATTTCTTGCTTGGTAAATATGCAAAACCAGGAGATGGAGCATTCAGCCTTACAGGGCAACCTTCGGCATGTGGTACTGCTCGTGAAGTAGGTACTTTTGCACACAGATTACCTGCTGATATGGTGGTGTTTAATCCTAAACATAGAGCAAAAACAGAAAAATTATGGAAACTACCTGCGGGAACACTTAATCCAAAAGTTGGTAGCCATATAATGAAATTACATAGAGATATTGAAGATGGAAAAATAAAATTTGCTTGGGTACAAGTTTGTAATCCATACCATAATACAGCAAATGCAAATCATTGGATAAAAGCCGCTCGTAAATTAGATAATTTTATTGTAGTAAGTGAAGCGTATCCTGGTGTGTCGGCAAAAGTGGCAGACCTTATTCTCCCAACAGCAATGATTTACGAAAAATGGGGAGCTTACGGAAATGCAGAACGAAGAACACAACACTGGAAACAACTTGTTACACCAGTGGGAGAAGCCATGCCAGATATTTGGCAAATGGTAGAACTTTCAAAACGTTTTAAAATTGTTGATGTTTGGAAAGAACAAACTATTCCTGGAATGGACGAAAAACTTCCTGATGTTACTACAGCAGTAGCAGACTTAGGTTACACTCCAAACACAACTCTTTATGATGTGCTTTTTGCAAACGAAGAAGCTAAATCGTATAAATCGGATGATGCTGTGGCACAAGGTTATATCAACACAGAAGCAACAGCTGACTCACGAAAAATTGTAGGCTCAGATGGACAACCTTGGACTGGATATGGATTTTTTATTCAAAAATATTTGTGGGAAGAATACAGAAAGTTTGGAGTAGGTAGCCAACATGACTTAGCGGACTTTGATACATATCACAAAGTTAGAGGTTTAAAATGGCCTGTTGTTGACGGAAAAGAAACTCAATGGAGATTTAATTCTAAATACGACCCTTATGCACAAGCCGCAGGAACAGGAGATTTTGCATTCTATGGTAAAGCACTTAAAAAAATTCCACAAGGCACACTTAAGGGACCAGATAAAGACAAAGAAAAATATGACTTGTCAAATAAAGCAAAGATTTTCTTCCGTCCTTATATGGACCCACCAGAAATGCCAGAAGGAGAATATAATTTATGGTTAAGTACAGGACGTGTATTAGAACATTGGCACACAGGTACTATGACAATGAGAGTTCCCGAATTATATAGAGCCGTTCCTGAAGCTCTTTGTTATATGCATCCTGCTGATGCTAAAAAACTAAATCTTTCAGATAACGACCTTGTTTGGGTTGAATCGAGAAGAGGAAAAGTTCAAACTCATATTGAAACAAGAGGACGTGTAAGACCTCCCAAAGGACTCGTTTATGTTCCTTGGTTTGACGAGAAAGTACTTATCAACAAAGTTACACTTGACGCTACATGTCCAATATCCAAACAAACAGACTTTAAAAAATGTGCTGTTAAGGTTTATAAAGCAACAGCTAAAGCATAAATTTAGTAGAAATTCAGTGGAAATACGGTTGAAATTCAGTGAAAATTCAATAAATAGTATTACATCAACTGTTTTTTAACCGAATTTCAATTGTTTTAAATTTTAAAAAACTTAGAATGTCCGAAATGTCAACACGACGAGAAGTAATTAAGAAATTTCTGAAAGGTTCGGGGTATCTATTTATGGGAGGAGCTTTTTGGTCTGGTTTGTTGAATGAAACCAAAGCCGCTGATTTAACACTACGTCCACCTGGTGCAATAAAAGAGAAGGATTTTCTCAAAAAATGTATAAAATGTGGTGCATGTGTTGAGGCTTGCCCTTATGATACACTTAATCTTGCTACAGTTGAAGACAAAGAAGCTGTTGGAGCTCCATACTTTACGCCACGAGAAATACCCTGTTATATGTGTACAGATATTCCTTGCGTACCAGTTTGTCCATCGGGAGCGTTAGATATAAAGTCATTACTTGCTTCTGAAACAGTGGAAGCCGAGCATGAGGGAGAGTCAGAAATGGACATAAATATCTCAAAAATGGGGATTGCAGTAATTGATAACTCAAGCTGTATTGCCTTTGATGGTGTGCAGTGCGATGCTTGTTTTAGAGCTTGTCCTTTAATGAATCAAGCCATTTATACAGACTATGTTAGAAATGAAGATACAGGAAAACATGCTTATTTAATTCCTGTTGTAAAAGCAGAGTTTTGTACTGGTTGTGGTGCATGTGAGCATGCCTGTATAATGGAAAAGTCCTCAATTGTTGTACTACCAGTTGAAGTTGTACAAGGAAAACAAGGAGAACATTATTTAACGAGAGATAGTGAAATAGATATCGAAGATATAGAAGCTATTAAAGAAGAAAGTGAAGATATTTTAGACTATCTAAACAACGATTGGGAGGACCTACTTGATGAGTAAAATTAAAAATAGTAAGTTTTTGATAATACGAAGATTAGTTCAAATTTCAATCATGTTTTTGTTTATCAGTGCTAATATTTTTGGCTGGAAAATATTAACAGGAAACTTAAGTACAGCCAAAGTATTTGATTTGTTTTATCTTTCAGACCCTTATGCAGTTATACAAATTTTTGCTACGGGGTCAATCATCGGAGTAGATGTTTTAGTTGGAGCTTTAACAATTTTGCTTTTTTATTCAATAATTGGTGGCAGAGCATTTTGTAGCTATGTGTGTCCGTTAAATATAGTAACCGATTTAGCTTTTTTTGTTCGAAAATTGGTTATGAAACGAAGCGACAAACAAATTAGTTTAAACAAAAAAACAAGATACTACATATTAGCTTTAAGTTTATTAGTATCAATAATTTCAGGTGTTGCTGCTTTCGAATTTATTAGTCCAATTTCTATTTTACATAGAGGTCTAATTTTTGGAATAGGAACAGGTTGGTTAGTTGTATTTTTTGTTTTTCTTATTGATTTACTCATTTTAGAAAGAGCTTGGTGTGGATATTTATGTCCACTTGGTGCTTTTTATTCGTTAATTGGCAGGTATAATTTAATAAAAATTAAACACAAAGTTGAAAACTGCACCAATTGCATGAAGTGTTTTGATTATTGTCCAGAAAAACAGGTACTAAAAATTGTTACTAAAAAATCTGGTCAAATAAAATCTGGTGCTTGTACAACCTGTGGAAGGTGTGTTGATGTATGCGATGACAATGCTTTAAAATATTCAATTAATAATTATAAAAAAAACAAATAATAATTTAAGGAGGATTAAAAATGAATAATAAAATCTCATTTATTTTAGCTATTTTATTTTCTGTATTTTTGTTTGCTTCGTGTGAAGACACAAAAGAAAAAGAAAAAACAGAATTTACTGATAGTGAACTTGGATTTATTGATGCAGATTTGATGCAAGAAGAAGGCTTACTTGGAGAAAAACCAGAATTTGTAGGTGGTACTCCAGGTAGTGGTGATGCAAAAATTGATAGAGCTTTTGAAAACGCTCCACCAATGATTCCGCACACAGTAGAAGGGTTTTTTCCAATAACAATAGACAACAATGTTTGTACTTCATGTCACTTACCCGAAGTTGCTGATGCAGTAAACGCAACACCTATTGCTGCTTCACATTTTCAAAATTGGAGACCAGAAGTTATTGAAAAAGATGGACTTTATGAGGTAAAAGATAATGAAAAAGCTCATACAGAAGATTTAGGAAGATTAAATAATGCGTATTATAATTGTTCGCAATGCCATGTACCATTAACAAATGTTAAGGTAAATATTGAAAATTTATTTACTCCAGAGTTTAGAGAAGAATTAGGTAAAAATAGCTCTAATTTGAACAAAAATTATCAAGAGGGTCTTTAAAAATAAATTTTAAAAAGTTTAAAAGTGAAAGTTGTGTTGGGTTAAACTAATATCATGCTTTCACTTTTTTAATAAAATAATATGAATGTATAATAAAAATTTGCATAATAGAAAATCTATAAGATTAAAGGGGTACGATTATTCAAAAGAGGGTTTATATTTTATTACTTTATGCACTCAAAATCGTGAATACTTATTTGGCAAAATTCAAAATAAAATAATGCTTTTAAATCATGCAGGTAAAATTGTTGAAAACGAATTCATAAATTTACTTAAGCGGTTTGCACATATTCAATTACATGAATATGTGATAATGCCAAATCATTTTCATTGTATTATAGAAATTTTAGAAAATAACAATATTAAAGAAGAACTAAATAATAAAAAAACAGTTGGTGATATTGTTGGAGCTTTCAAGTCAATAGTAACTGTTAAATATATTTATGGTGTTAAAAATTATAACTGGAAACCATTTAATAAAAAATTATGGCAACGAAATTATTGGGAACATATAATTAGAAATGAAAAATCGTACAATAAAATTTTGGATTACATAAAAAATAATCCCACAAAATGGCATGACGACAAATTAAAATAACCCCGTACGGGCAATCCCTTGTGGTTGCCCCCAACGAATATTATGTACGGGCAATCCCTTGTGGTTGCCCCCAACGAATATTATGTACGGGCAATCCCT
>JAOZTW010000002.1:22053-30061 GCA_029938985.1 Bacteroidales bacterium
CCCCAACGAATAAATTGGGCAACCACAAGGGATTGCCCCTACAAATTACCCCAACGAATAAATTGGGCAACCACAAGGGATTGCCCTACAAATTACCCCAACGAATAAATTGGGCAACCACAAGGGATTGCCCCTACAAATTACCCCAACGAATAAATTGGGCAACCACAAGGGATTGCCCCTACTGATATAAAATAAAAATGAAAAAAATATTAATAATAAATTTAATTTTAATATTTGTTGTAATAGAATTATTTGCACAACAAGTTATTAATCCAGAGACCCAATTTAGTACAAAAGGGTTACCCAAAGATTTTGTTGTAGAAGGAGAATATGTATATATTGCAACAAACAAAGGAGTTATACAAATTCTTAATTTAAAAACAGCAGAACTTATTAGAGAAATAGAATTGCCAACAATTCAAAATGTAGATAAGAAAAAAGTAAAACCTGTAATATTTTCAATAGATAAAATACCAAACGAGGAATTTTATCTTATAACATGTCAAGGAGATAATGGAAAAACATATACCTATATCTATAGGTTTGGATTTTGGAATAAGATAGAAAACTTGGAAAACTACACAATACGAAAAGCCTTGTTTATAGATACTCATACAATTATTCTTGTTCTTTTGAGTAACGAAATTATTAAATATAATATTTTTATTGATTTTACAATATTTAAAAAACAAATAACAGAATCTACTTTTTCAGATTTTAGCCTGTCTGAGGATAAATCAAATATAGCTATTGCAGATGAAGGTGGTGTGGTAAGTATTGTTGACTTGTTTACCGGAAGAGTGATTGAACGACATGAAGACGAAAATGTAGATAAAGTATTTCAATTAGATTATAAAAACAATAAAATACTGACAGGGGGGCAAGATAGGCGTATTGCATTCTATGATAGAAATATAGAAAATAGCTATCATATACAAAAAGATTTTTTGATGTATTCAGTATCATTAAATTCACAAGCTACTATTGCATCGTGCCAAACAAATGAAAATTGTGATATTGCAATTTTTTCAACAATTAGTAAATTAGATAAATTTATACTTAAGGGACATAATGGTCTGATTAATAAAATGTTTTTTATTAGTAACAACGAAATTATTTCTATTGCTGAGGACGAAAAATTAATATATTGGAAATTTTAACTTATTTATCAAATAAAAATACTAATTTTAACAATTCAATAAATATTATAATATCAAGATATTTGCATGTTTTTTTGAAGAAGATAAAATTCAAAAGAACATGTATAAATGATTAATTATTTATTTTAATATGCCAAAATTTATAAAATAAAAAATATGAATATTTCAAGTATTGTTGTACAAACAACCCCAACCTATATAGAAGAGGTATTAGAAAAAGTAAAGTCTTCGGAGTTTTGTGAATACCACATGCACGATGAAAAAGGACGAATAATTATTACTCTTGAAGGAGTAGATACAAATGAAGAAATTAGTAAATTAAAAGTTATACAATCTTTTTCGCATGTTATGTCTGCCGAAATGGTTTATTCGTATAGCGAAGATGAACTAAACGAAATCAGAAATGATTTGGAGATGGAAAAAGACAATACTCCAGACTGGTTGAACGACGAAAATGCTACTGCAAAAGATATTAGATATAATGGAGATTTAAAAAAACGATTTTAATGAATAAAAAAAAAACATTTTGCTTGCTCGCCACAATTATTGCTTTATTTGTTGTATTAATGTCGTGTGAATCAGGCAAACAAACTGCAAATAAAAATACTAATAATGAATTTATTAGAGGCGACTATCGCATAATGTTTTATAATTGTGAAAATTTATTTGACATTTTTAACGATTCTCTAAAACGAGACGATGAGTTTACTCCAGAAGGGGCAAAACATTGGACTTGGGGAAAGTATCTGAAAAAAGTGTCAAATATTTCAAAAGTTATTACCGCCGTGGGAGGCTGGGAGCCACCCGAAATTGTTGGAGTTTGCGAAATAGAAAATCGTTATGTATTAGAAAGTATTACACAATTTTCGCCTCTCAAAAAACATAATTATCAAATAGTACACAGAGAATCGCCAGATAGAAGAGGAATTGATGTGGGTTTGTTGTATATTCAAGAAAAATTTAATCCTATTGATTATGAAGCTATTCGAGTGAACTTTCCTGCCGAACTCGGAAAAAAAACCAGAGATATTTTATATGTAAAAGGAGAAACAAACAGAAACGATACTTTGCATATTTTTGTAAACCATTGGCCATCACGCTGGGGCGGACAAATGGAAACTGATGACAAACGTATGTATGTTGCCTCGATTGTTAGGCACAAAGCCGATTCTATATTTGAAATAAATGCAAAATCAAATATTATTATTATGGGAGATTTGAATGACTTTCCCGAAGATAGAAGTTTGATGGAATCGTTGAAATGTAAAACGGAATTTGATAGTAGTTTTGTTGATAATGAATTATATAACCTTGCATATTATCTTCAAGAAGAAAAAGGAAAATATTCGCATAGATATCAAGGTGAAGGAGGAATTTTAGACCAAATAATAATATCGGGAGCTTTGCTTAATTCTTCTAATTCAATTAACACAACCAAAGATAATATGTATGTTTACGATGCCGATTTTTTGCTGGAAGAAGACGAAACTTTTGTTGGTTTAAAACCTTTTAGAACTTATATTGGCTATAAATTTCATGATGGCTATAGCGACCACCTGCCAGTTTATATTGATTTATTTTATAATAAAAAATAGAAAACTACCCAGAAATAAATTTATAAATTATGAAAAAAATTCTACTATTAATAATTATTTTCTCAATAACTTTACAGGTTACCGCACAAAATAATTATTTATTTAAAGATAAAGAAACAAAACTTTGGGGTTTAGAAAACATTGATGGAGAAGAAGTTGTACCAGCAAAATTTGAAAATATTATTGATTACAACGACTCTTTAATAATAATATCAGAAGATGATTTGTATTTTGTTGTTGATCACGAGGGAAATACTCAAGTAAAGCCTAATAATTATTTACTTGAATTTGAATTATTCAACCCAAATCATTTAGGAGAGATTATGGTTGGTACATGTCTTGGTTATGCTTATATAAATCAAGATGGACAATGTATTCCTACAGATTATTACCCATGTTGTACACACTTTGAAAATATCCAAAAAGAAGGAATTTCACAAGATTTATTGTATATTCAACAATCTGTAGATTATTTGGAGGAGGAAAATAATGAAAAAGCAATTGAGTTTGCACAAAAAGCAATAGATAGCAATCCTAATAATCCTGCTAACTATTATTGGTATTCTAATCTAATAATTAATAATTTGGTATATGAAACAAGTATTAAGAAAACAATTAAACCATACCATGAAAATATTGAAAACTATATTAATAAAGCCATTGAATTAGAAAAGGATACTTTTAATGCTATTCTTCCCTTAGGCAGAAAACATCAATTTGAACGTAAATTTAATAGAAATAATAAAGAAAAAAAAATAGCATATCAACAACTTAAAGAATATGAGGCGGTCGTTAACAGGTTTGGAATGATGGGGGGTGTTGGAACTTCCTATTCAAATAATAACTATGCAGTTGGGTTATCGCTCGGTTATGGAGGATTTGAAAGGCGTTTATCTAATATCAATAATTATTGGTCTTTTTTTCAAGGCTTAACTTACGAACATTTTTTCCAAAATATTACAGATTCATATAGATACCAATCAAGTTTTAGTTATTTTTGGGGATATTCAAGTTTAGAATTAGGTATGATAACAGACTATAAAATTAGAGCTTTTGAACTCAGATATGATATTGGTTTATCTTTTTATGGTTTAAAATTAACGGCAGGTTATAATTTTGTGTCAAAAAAGAAATTTCCAGAACACAGAAGATTTGTTTTTTCTTTAAAATACGAATTTCCAATTCTAACGAATAAATATTTTACACCTTATCAATTATTTAATTAAAATAAAAACAAGATATACAGGTATATATGAAATACTTAAACCCTATTATTTTTTTCATATTATTACTTTTTTTGAGCAGTTTTGTTTTTTCACAAGATGTAAAAAAAGTTAATGTAAAACTAAGAGATGCAAAAACGAAACAGCCTATCAATGATGCCACTATATATCTTTTACCACAAGAAATTATTGCTAAATCTTCTTTAAATGGCGATTTTTTCTTTATTTCAAAATTTTCAAAACAAACTGTTATAATTAGTCATGTATCTTATCAAAAATATCAAAATGTGTTTGATATGAGCAAGATAGATACTTTGCTAATTATTTATTTAAAAAAGAAAAATATTGAAATAAAACAAGTTGCTGTTTATCCCCAAAATAATACTGAATTAATTTTGCAAGCTTTTGAAAATGTGCCTTTTAATTATCCAGACAAACCAATAAAATTGAGTTCTTATTTTAAAGAAACCATTAGTTGTGATGATACAATTATTCAGCAATACGAGGCAATTATTGAAACATACAAAGCTCCCTACAACACAAAAGAAAAAGATAATTTAAAAATTGTAAAAGGTAGATTTACAGTAAATAAGAAAGACGATGAGCTTTGGAAATATTTGTATTTTATAAATGCTCCCTACGAAATTTTGTTTTCAGATGTTGCAAAATATCCAACCACATTTATTCAAGTTCCAAACTTGGAAATTAATTTTTTGAAAGAAAACCATTTTAAACATTATACATACACAAACAAAGATAGTCTAAAAAAATATCATGTTATTAATTTTGAACCAAATAGAAACACAAGAAGAGGAGTTTTTAAAGGAAAAATAGTATTAGAAAAAAAAAGCCTTGCAATTGTAAGTATGCAATATCAATATGCAGAAAATAGGTTAAGTAGAATTCAAAATTTTCCATCTGAAACGGAAATAAATCTAAGCGAACATGGTGTTTTTATTCCAGATATTTCGTATTTTTCTAAAATAGAATATGCGAAATATAATGGCGAATGGATTGTTAGTTCGGTAATTATGACATATTCGTTTGAGTTTAAAGTTGGGTTTTATAGTGAACCAAAAATTATTACAGTGAGAGACCAAATGTATGTTACAAATATAAAAAATGAAGGGATTGAGAAAATCAATTTTTGGCATCAAATAAATAGAAATGATAGGTTTGTGAACAAGCATCAAAAAAATGACACTATTATTCCTGTTCCGAGTTCTTTTTTCCCAAAACAAGCCGACAACTAATAGGATAATGGTCTGAATATTTTACTTTATGACATTGATAATCATACGATTTAATTGATTTGCTGTGTAAAATATAATCTATTCTAAAAAAAGAAAAATCACGAATATAGGTACTACCAAACCCATGTCCAGAACGTTTGAAAGCATCAGTATAATTTTTTGAAATCTGCTTGTAAACATAAGAAACAGGCATGTCATTAAAATCTCCACAAACAACTGTTTTATAAGGACTTTTATCAATATGTTTTTTCATTATATCAATTTGTTGGGCACGTTTTTGATAAGCTGAATACAATTTTTTTAATATCCTTAATGTTCTCATAAGTTTATTATTTTCATTTTTATCAACAACATTATTAATCAAATCATAATCATCGTAACCCAGTTTAATTGACTGAAAATGACAATTATAAATTCTCAAAGTATCTTTATTATAAACTATATCTGTAAAAATACTAATATCGTTTTCTTTGCCATACCTAATAGTTCCTTCATTAATAATTGGATATTTGCTGTAAGTAGCTGTGCCAAAGTTATATTTCGTTCCTTTTTTTGTGCCAAACGAGATATAATAATCCTTATATTTAACCATATTTTTAATCTTTTTATGAAAATACAGTTTTTTATTTTTTCTGTTTGAATAATACTCTTGCAGACATAATATATCAGGTTCTTTGTTTTGTACAAATAATAAAATATCTTTGGCGGTGTTTACATCTTTGTTCCACTTGTATCTATTGAATAGGCGAACGTTGTAAGTCATTAAGCTAATGGTTTCTGCATCAGTTTTTTTATTGAAAAAATTTATTTGAAAACTGTTTAAAAGATGATTAGAACCAATTATAATAACAATTAAGGAGATGAGTAAATATTTTTTTCGGCGAACAATCCAAAATAATACAAATAGCAGATTAGCAAACAATAAGATAGGATAAATTAACCCAAAAATTGCAAAAAAACCGAAGTTGTCTGAATTAACATAAGTTGATAAATATGCAAATATCAAAAAAGTAGCAAGTACAATATTTGAGAATATTAATAGTTTACTAATAAAAGATTTTTTTTGTTTATTTTTTCTATTCATTTTTATCAATTTAAAAACTCCAAATATATATGAAAATTAATGAAAATAAAATTTTTGAAATAAATAATAATAAAGATTTTGAAGATATAGCATTACAAATATTTAATTATCAAGCTAATAATAATAAAATTTATAATCAATATTTAAAATATTTGAATATTAATTACAATGAAATTGTTTCGTTAAAAAAAATACCTTTTCTTCCTATTGAATTATTTAAAACCCATGTAATAACTACTGGAAATGAGGTTTTTAAAACAAATAATTATAAACAATTTAAAAGTAGCGGTACAACAGCTTCGGCAAAATCTAAGTTACAAAAATTAAACATTTCTTCTATAGCAAATTCAAGAAGCATTCATTATGTAAAAGATTTAAGTTTGTATGAAAAATCTTTTTGTAAAGGGTTTGAATATTTTTATGGAAATATTGAGGATTATGTTATTCTTGCTTTACTCCCTTCATATTTAGAACAAAACGATTCATCTCTTGTTTATATGGTTGATAAATTGATTGAATTATCAAATAATAACGAAAGTGGTTTTTATCTTAATAATTTAGATGAACTTGCAGAAAAAATAAATAATTTAATTAAAACAAAACAAAAAGCAATTTTAATTGGGGTTAGTTTTGCTCTTTTAGATTTGGTTGAAAAACACCAGTTTGTTGAAAATGAAATTATTGTAATGGAAACAGGCGGAATGAAAGGACGTAGAAAAGAATTAATAAGAACCGAATTACATAAAATATTGAAAAACAGTCTAAAAGTTGAAAAAATTCATTCGGAGTATGGTATGACAGAATTGCTGTCGCAAGCATATTCTACAGGCAATGAGGTGTTTGAAACTCCTAATTGGCTAAAAATTCTTATCAGAGATACAAACGACCCATTTAGTTATTTAGCCAACGGAAAAACAGGAGGAATAAATGTTATTGACCTGGCGAACTTGCACTCATGTGCATTTATTGAAACAAAAGATTTAGGTAAAATTGTAAATAATAACAAATTTGAAATACTTGGACGATTCGATAATTCGGACATCAGAGGTTGTAATTTGTTATTGTAAAATGCAAAATTCAGAATTAGGAATTTGTGGCATTTTTTAATAAAATTTTAAAAAATAAGTCAAAATATTTTGCATTTTTTGAAATATTTACTTTCTTTACATTATAAATAATTGGTGTTTTTCATAAGTGTAAAGCACAAGGCATTTTTATTTTTTAAATACCGCAGTTTACTTATTGTAAATGAGGATTTTAAAATAATCAAAATAAGGCAGTAATTTGCATTTATGAAAAATGCCAAATAATTTTAATTAAAAATGTACGGATTTTTATATTATTAAGAAACTTATTTTCCTAATAAAAGTATTTACACTCTTGATTTAATGATTAATATGGTTAAAATTAATAGCATTGGATTTTTGAGTACAACTTCAACGATTTTTTTTTCACGAATACACAATATTACAATTATGAACAACAATGAAAGCTACATACAAGAAATAATCAATAAATTAAAAACAATAAATCCTTATCTCATTATTTTGTTTGGTTCGTATGCTTATGGCACACCGCACGAAGACAGTGACATTGATATTCTTGTTGTTACACAAGATGATTTTATGCCAAAAACATTTTCAGAACGTTTAGAATTTCGTTTGTCAGTAAAAAAAATAATAAGAGAAAC
>JAOZTW010000156.1:0-5329 GCA_029938985.1 Bacteroidales bacterium
AACATTTTAATATTTCAAAAGTAACGAAGAAATTGATACTCGTGAAAAACGCCAATCATTTTCTAATAAGGCATATTAAAATAGTTAATTATTTGTTTTAATATACCTAATCATTATTTATATAAAATTTTCACAAAGTTAGAATTATTTATGAAAAATAAAATAAAACAATTATATTTTTTTTAAATATTTGTATTTGTCAGATATTGTGTGGATTAAAAAATGTATTTGTAAAACTTAGCATACAATTCTATTCAATTAAATAAAAATATTATCTTTGCAAAAAAACTTAGTCAGCTATATTCATGAATTATACTATTATAAAACAGAACTAACTACAAACTAAGGCAATGCTCAATATTTTTAATTTAAAAAACGACAAAAAATGGGCATGTTTCAAATAAATGAAACATGTCAAAAACGCCTTGAGCTTGACACTCGTGAAAAATGCCCATTTTTTTATTTAAAAAGCAAAAAAATCTTAAAGGTTTTTTTGAATTAAATCATATCCTTAAAGAGCTGTGTAGTAATCTTTAAGAGTTTTGTTTTAATATGCCTAATACAACAAAATTTCAATTAAATTTCAAATTTATTAAATCATGCAATTACCAAATTTAGAAGACTCTAATTTAATATATACTATTGGTCGTAACTGGGCAGATTTTTCTCATAATCGGCTTTTTTATAAAAAAATACATTTTACAGGAAAAGAAAATATTCCAAAAGACAAACCTGTTTTGCTTGTGCCAAATCATCAAAATGCTCTAATGGATGCACTTGTGGTGTTGTCGTCGAGCAGGTGGCAACCTGTATTTATAGCTCGTGGTGATATTTTTAAAAATCCTACGGTTCGTAAAATATTGTTTTTCTTAAAGATACTACCTATTTATCGTATAAGAGACGGAAAAGAGGCATTAAAATATAATGATGCAGTTTTTAATAAAACAGTTGAAATATTAGAAAAGAAAAAATACTTAGCAATTTTTCCAGAGGCAAGTCATGCTGGTAAACGAAAATTAAGAACAATTCATAAGGGGGTTTCCCGAATATTTTTTAAAGCCGAAGAAAAAAATGATTTTAATCTCGGAATAACAATAATTCCTGTAGGTATTTATTACAAAAATTATTTTTCGTTCCAATCCGAAATGCAGTTAAACTTTGGGAAACCAATTGATACCGAGGGACTAATTGAGTTATATAAAAATAGTGAAAATAAAGCTCACAAAGAACTTAGAAAAAGAATTAGTGAAGGAATAAAGCCGTTAATAATTGATATTCAAAATGATGAATATTATGAAATGTACGAAAACCTAAGAACTATTTATGACAAACCAATGATGACGAAAATGGGATTGTCAATAAATCAACCAAACAAATTTGAGGCAGATAAAAAGATTATTTCAGCCTTAGATAATCTGTTTGAAAACAATCCAGAAGAAATAGCTGGTTTAAACAAAAAAGTAAGTTCTTATTCTAATAGCTTGAAAAAATATAATTTGAGAGATTGGGTAATTGAAAATGAAAAATCGTGGGGTTCTTTATTTTTACGATATTTAATACTGGCAATCACATTTCCATTTTTTCTTTTTGGAATAATTACAAATCTACCAATTTTTAAATTACCAAAATTAATTACACGAAAAATAAAAGATAAAAATTTTCATACCTCTGTTCAATATGGACTTTATTCTATTACAATACCTATTTACTATCTTATACTGTTTGTGTTGGTGTGGATTTTTACAGATATTTGGTATTTGAAATGGATTTTTGCTATAATGTTACCCGTAACAGCTATTTACTCTCATTATTATTGGATAAATTTAATTAAATTTTGGGCAAAAATTCGTTATTATTTTGCATATAACAAAAAACATTTTTTAAAAATGAGAGCTACAAGACAAGAAATTATAGAAATAATGAACAAAATAGTTTAGTGAAAATGAAATAACAAATAGTGTTATGTTAAGAGCAAATTGAAGTGAAAAATGGTTTCAAAAAATAATGAAGAAATTGAGCTTTGGAGAAGCCCAATTATTTGTTTTTTTCTTGCTCAACATCAATAGTTAAACCTCCAAAAGCGAGAATTGTGTTGGGAAATTCTTTTTGAGATTCCTGTAAAAGTGGGTCTAAAGATTTGTATCTTGCCGAAAAATGCCCTATAAGTAATTGTTTTACATCTGCTTTTTGAGCAATAATTCCTGCTTCTTTTGCTGTAGTATGTTGCGATAATTTCGCTTGTTTTTTTTCAGTATGTAAAAATGTTGCTTCGTGGTATAACAAATCTACGTTTTTCACAATCGGGATTATTCGGTTCAAAAACACAGTATCCGAACAAAAAGCATAAGAGCGTGGTTTGGCAGTTGGTATTGTATAGTCCTCATGTTTAAGCAATTGATTGTCGGCTGTTAAAACATCACCCCCTTGTTTTAATTTAACTATTTCTACAATAGACAAATTGTGTTGAGCTATTTTTTCCTTAATTATATTAGGTTGTTTTTGTTTTTCTCTAAAAACAAAGCCCCAAGCTTCAATTCTGTGTTGTAAAGGAAAGGCTTCTACTGTAAGTTTTTTGTCTTCATATATTTGTCCCAGTTCATGTTTATGACTGTGAAAAACAATTTTATAATTAAAATGTTGAATATCAATAGGAGATGTTTCGCTTAATAATATTTTTTCAAGCTCTTTGGGTGCGTATATATGCAAATCATTTTTACGACCTAACATACTAAATGAGGAGAGTAAACCAAATATTCCAAAAAAATGATCTCCATGTAAATGACTTATAAATATATTGTTGATGCGAGAAAATTTCACTTTATAACGCCTCAATTGTATTTGTGTGCCCTCGCCACAATCTATAAGAAACAAATGCCCATGAACATTAAGCACATGAGCTGTTGGAAATCTTTTGGAAGTAGGTAAGCCTGAGCTAACACCAAGTACTGTAAGTGAAAATATCATTTTTACTTTTTAATAGTCAATTTTTTTCTCTCTTTTATTTCGTGAAATAAGACTAACTGCGTCGTCCATCGATCTTGTAATATTTAATACTGTATCTAATTGTGAAATAGATATTAATCTTTCTACTGCTATTTGCAATCCTGTTAGTACAAATGTTCCTTTTGCGTTTTTACAAAGTCTATTTGCTACAAGAATAGCACTTAATCCTGATGAATCACAGTATCTTACGTCTTTGAGGTCAATAACAATATTTCTCTCTCCATTTCCAGCAATCAAAACAAGTTCTGATTTTATTGTTGGTGCAATGTGAGTATCTAATTTTTTCACCAAAACTTTTATTACCGTGTAATTATCGTGTTTATTTACTACAAATTTGTTTTCAAACATATTACCAAAATATTAAATTTTATTATATATGTTCTATTCGGCAATTTGTATGCCGAATAGAAACATTATTACTTATTTTTTTGCATTTTTCTTGAATTTTTCTACATTTTGCTGATTTAATTTTTCTTTTAAATCTGCTAAATCAGTAACATCACCAAGAGTTGTACGTTCAATATTCTTCTCTATTTTTTGTTTACTCTTGTCTAATTCTGCTCTAAAGTCGTCAGAATCTGCTCGTTTTTTGTCTTCCCATACTTTGGTGTGAGAAACAACAATTCTTTTTGCCGCTTTTGAAAATTCAATTACTTTGAATTGTAATTTTTCATCAATTTTTGCAAGTGACGTATCTTCTTTCTTTATGTGTCTGATTGTTGCAAATCCTTCAACTCCGTAAGGTAGTGCTACTGTAGCTCCTTTATCAAATAGTTTTACAATAGTACCAGCATGAAGTGAATCTTTGTTGAAAATAGTTTCAAATACGTCCCAAGGGTTTTCTTCAAGTTGTTTGTGTCCAAGACTAAGTCTTCTGTTGTCTTTATCAATATCTAAAACAACTACTTCTAATTCTGCATTTATTGTAGTAAATTCTGAAGGATGATTTATTTTTTTAGTCCAAGATAAATCAGAAATATGAACTAAACCATCTACTCCTTCTTCTAATTCAATAAAAATGCCAAAAGTTGTAAAGTTGCGAACTTTTGCAATATGTTTTGTATCTTTAGTATATTTATTATCAATTTTATCCCATGGATCTGGTTTTAATTGTTTTAATCCAAGTGACATTTTACGGTCTTCTCTATCAAGAGTAAGAACTTGTGCTTCAACAATATCTCCTACTTTTAAGAATTCTTGTGCACTTCGTAAATGTTGCGACCACGACATTTCTGATACGTGAATTAAACCTTCAACACCAGTAGCAACTTCAACAAACGCACCGTAGTCGGCAATAACAACTACTTTTCCATTTATTCTATCACCTACTTTAAGGTTTTGATCTATTTGATCCCATGGATGTGGTTGTAATTGTTTTAATCCAAGAGCTATACGTTTTTTCTCATTGTCAAAATCAAGTATTACAACATTTAATTTTTGGTCTAATTCTACTATTTCGCTTGGGTGATTAACGCGTCCCCACGATAAATCTGTGATGTGAACCAACCCATCAACACCACCAAGGTCCATAAATACTCCATAAGAAGTAATATTTTTAACCGAACCTTCAAGAATTTGTCCTTTTTCAAGTTTGGAAATAATACGTTTCTTTTGTTCTTCAAGCTCAGCTTCAATAATTGCTTTGTGAGAAACAACAACATTTTTATATTCTTGATTAATTTTTACAATTTTGAAGTCCATTACTTGACCTACATAAATATCATAATCTCTAATAGGTCTTACATCAATTTGTGAACCAGGTAAGAACGTTTCAATTCCTAATACATCTACAATCATACCACCTTTGGTTCTGCATTTTATAAATCCAGATACGATAGTTACCTCTTCAAAAGCTTGGTTTATTCTTTCCCAAGCACGTAAAGCTCTTGCTTTTCTGTGCGATAGTATTAATTGTCCAAGTGCGTCTTCGGTATTTTCTACATAAACTTCAATTGTGTCTCCGCTTTTTAAGTCGGGATTGTATCTAAATTCGTTCAAGTTAATAATTCCTTCCGATTTGTAGCCAATATTTACTACTACTTCTCGGTCTGTAATGTTAACGACTTGTCCATCAAGTACTTGGTTTTGATTGATTGTTGATAAAGTTTCTTCGTATTTAGACTCTAAGGTTTTTCTCTCATCTTTTGAATAATTATCATCGTTTGACGCAAGGTTCTCCCAGTCAAAATCCATTGTTGAGGCGTTTGCTATAATTTTCTTTTCAATAATTGCTGCTTTTTTTTCTGCTTTTTCTTCGGTTTTAATCTCTTCAATCTGTTTTTCTTCGGTTTTAATCTCTTTAATCTGTTTTTCTTCGGTTTTAATC
>JAOZTW010000156.1:5429-9410 GCA_029938985.1 Bacteroidales bacterium
TCTTCAATCTGTTTTTCTTCGGTTTTAATCTCTTCAATCTGTTTTTCTTCGGTTTTAATCTCTTCAATCTGTTTTTCTTCGGTTTCTACTACTTTTGTAGAAACTTCTTCATTAATTAATTTTTTATCATTTTCACTCATAAATAATTTTTAGTTAATAGGTTAGACAATATATATAAATTTTAAGAATGCAAAAATAATAATTTTATTTTAACAAAGCATTTTTTTTAATAATTTTTTACTTTTTTTGTACAATTCTTTTAACAATTAATATAATAAACATCATGAGCAAAAAAAAAATTAGAAAATGGAATAATTTAATTCATAGAGATGTTGGGTATTTCTTTTTTGGACTTACATTGATATATTCTATTTCTGGAATAGCTATGAATCATAAAGTTATGAAACATTGGGATCCTGAGTATATTGTTAATAATTATTCTTTTACTTCGGATTTGGATTTAAAGCAGGAGACAATTACTGAAGAAAAAGTTCTTCTTCTTTTGAAAGAACTTGGAGAAACAAAAAATTTAAAAAAGTTTTATTATCCAAATAAAAAGACTTTAAAAATATTTATTAAAGGAGGAAATATTGTTTTTAACTTGAAAACCAAAGAGGGAGAAATTGAAACAGCAAGAAAAAGGCAGGTTTTTAATCAAGTTGATTGGTTACATTATAATCCTAATTTATGGTGGACTTATTTTTCTGATATTTATGCAGTAGCATTAATTGTTTTGGCAATCACTGGTTTGTTTGTTATTAGAGGAAAAAAAGGAATAAAATGGAGAGGGGCAATAATAGCTACAATTGGTTTGTTATTTCCAATTTTGTTTCTAATATTTTTTATGTAAATGAAATAATAAGTTGCTACAAAATGCGTCTTTTTTTGTTCTTTTAAGAAATCTAAAAATCATTAAATAGCTCGCTAAGGAATGATATAATTATACAATGAGGTAAAATTAACCATAAATGTAAAATTCCATTTTTTTTCGATAATTCTCTGTATTGCGATTACATTTTTAATGGAATATTATTTATGATTAACTACTTAGTGAAAAAGAAAAAATAACTAAGCCCAATCTACTTGTTTATTTTGCCCTTTTAAAAATTTAAAAATATCATTAAATAGCTCGCTATTTGCAGATTTGTTTAAATAATAGAAGAACAAAAAAACAGAATATCCTGGAGTTACTTATTATTTCATTTTCACTTATTATCTGAAATGTCGGGAAAACTTTTTTACAATACTTATCTGTCCGATATTTATAACAATAAGTAATTCACTCGGTTTTTATCAATCAGTATTTTAGTGTTTAGACAATAAAACTTCCAACTATTCTGTATATTAATAAAATAAATACAAATACGTTGATTTATTATGTCAATTTTATATGCAAAATATGTTGTAAAGACAAGGCATGCCTTGTCTCTACGGCAAATTGTACAGCAAATTGTATGTTTTTAATACTGCTGAAAAGTTTTCCCGACTTTTCAGTTATTATAAATCTGGACGTAATTTTTTAGTTCTTTCAATTGATTGCTCTTCTCGCCAATTATCAATTTTTTTTTGATGTCCCGAAAGCAAAACATCTGGTACTGTCCAATTATTAAATTCTCTTGGTCTGGTGTAAACTGGTGGTGCCAATAAATTGTCTTGAAATGAGTCGCTTAGAGCAGAAGTTTCATCAGAAATAGCACCAGGAATAAGTCTAACAATGCTATCAGTAATAACAGCCGCAGCAAGCTCGCCACCAGTAAGCACATAATCGCCTATTGAAATTTCTCTAGTTATCAAATGCTCTCTAATCCGGTGATCTATACCTTTGTAATGACCACAAAGTATTATCAAATTTTTTTTTGATGATAAAATATTTGATGTTTTTTGGCTAAGTTTTTCACCGTCAGGAGTTGTATATATTATTTCGTCGTATTGGCGTTCGTTTGTTAATTTTTCAATTATTTTAAAAATTGGTTCAATCATTAACACCATTCCTGAGCCACCACCAAACTGATAGTCATCTACTTGTTTGTATTTATTTGTGCTAAAATCTCGCAAGTTATGCAAATAAATTTCTACAATTTTTTTTTCTTTAGCTCTTTTTATAATTGAATGATTAAAAGGACTTTTTAATAGCTCTGGCAATACTGTAATTATATCTATACGCATACTAAATATTATACTATTATGTTGTTAAACTTTATATGTTTTAACAATGTTTTTTATAAATAATTGAATTTTAAGGTGTAAACCAATTCCTAACTCTTAATTCCTTATTCTTAATATATAATTTTGACAACTAATTCCTTAAGTAATTCTCCATGAGTAGTTGATGAATTTCCTACACCTTTTGATTTTAAATCATATTCACGCAATAGCGAAATTATTTTTAATAATTTTCTTTTTTTATATTTTTGCGAAGCAGTAATATAATCTTTTACAAAAAATGGATGTACTTTTAACTGTGATGCTATTTCGGAATTACTTTTACCCGAAGCATAATGTACCATTAAAACTTTTACAAAAAAGAAATACAAGGCAGTTAAAGTTACAACAAAAGGATTGTCTTTTGGATTTTTCTTAAAATAATTTACAATTCTATTTGCTTTTTCTAAATTTTTATGAGTTAGAGCATTTTGCAACTCAAAATTATTATAATCTTTACTTATCCCAATATTTTCTTGAATAATACTGGGAGTTATTTTGCTATTTATGGGAAGACTAATTGTAAGTTTATCTAATTCGTTAACTATTTTTTTTAAATCAGTTCCAAGATAATCGGTTAACAAACGGCTCGATACTTGGTCTATGGTATAGTTCCTTTCATGCAAATAATTTGTTATCCAAGGACTAACTTGATTTTCGTACAATTTTTTGGACTCAAAAATAATCCCAGATTTTTTCAATTCCTTATAAAGTTTTTTTCGTTTATCAATTGTTTTATATTTATAATTGATAACAAGAATTGTTGATTTTTGAGGTTTTTGAGCGTAATAAACTAAATCTTCAATTTTTTTTAAATTTTGAGCTTCTTTTACAATCACAACCATGCGGTCGCACATCATTGGAAATCTGCGAGCAGTAGTATCAACAGTTGAAACATTGGTGTCTTTTCCATAAACAACCATCTGGTTAAAAGCCTTTTGATCTTCTGGCAATGCGTTTCTATAAATATAATCAGTTATTTTATCTATAAAATAAGCTTCATTACCCATCAAAAAATAGATTGGTTTGTATTTTCCCTTCTCTAAATCGCTATATATTTGATTAAATGTCATTTTGTTTTGTTTTTAAAACAAGCATTGTAAAACATCTCTTGAGCCTTTTCTGGTTCAATTTGTTTCCAATTTTTCATAAATTCTAATGCTGGTTTTTGATTAACTGAAATATATTTATTTTCTGGTTCAAGTTTTTGGTTCTAAGCAGAATGACTCACTCTTATGCACAATCTTGCAGGTATTAGATAGTATAAAATATATTTCCGAATTATTTATTTCAGCTTTATCAATATATTTACCGTTAATGTTTTTATACGGCAAGGGAAACATATTTGATTCTTTTGAAGATAGATAGTTTATAATCTCTGTTTCAGCCATTAACAAATCATAAGATACAGATTTAACATTATAAATCTTTAAAATATATTTTTTATTTTCAGTTTGAACTAAAAAGTTTATATTTTCGTAACCATAAAGTTTTTTTATTGTATAATTATCTAATTGATAATATTTATTTAATAAATTTTTAATTCCTTTTATTTTGCAAATTTATATTTTTGTTACAATAATAACAAATTGTTTGTATTATTTTTAATAAAGATTTTATTTTTAAAATAAAAAAACATATTTTTGCAATATCTATCTATCTGATTTTCACAACATTTAACAATTCACTCGGTTTTTATCAATCAGTATTTTGTAGGGACTATCTAAAAGGGAGTGAGATTGATTTTCCTGGTAAGACACAAAATACTTTTTATGTAGA
>JAOZTW010000157.1 GCA_029938985.1 Bacteroidales bacterium
GTTTACAGTCAAATATTGTGATGGAACAAAATAGATTATATTTTTTTGCACCAGAAGTGCAAAATATATTGATAGAAAAACAGAATAATTAGGTGGTCTCACCCCAGCGGGGTGAAATATATTTTCATAAACAATTAGAAGGTTTCACCCCGCTGGGGTGAGATGTTCGTTGTTAAATTTTGCTATCGTTGTTTTGCACCGCTGGTGCAATTAATAAAAATAAAATCATAATCTAAATTATTAAAGTTACAAGTTAATATTCCATCACAATATTTGACAGTAAACCCTTTTTATAATTTAATAGTTAGGTTTTAATATATCTTAATGATACATGGTTTGTTCATAAAAAAATGTAACTCCAAGGTTCTGCTTGGAGAATCTGCGAATAGGTTACTAATCAAGTAATTTGTCTGACAAGTCTGCGACTATTCTACATTTCTCTTAGTTAGAGTTTGCAGTTACATTTCTGTTATATTATTATGTAGTAAAACTTTGTTTTTTAACAAACTTTTTTTTTAATAATGGTTAAGGTGTAAACCAATTTTTAATTCCTAATGCCGTGATATACATGCACAAATCCATAATACTTTTGGTTGAATTGTTTGTTTTGTAAAATATAATAATAAACTCCATCTACTTCATTTTCTGCTTTCCAATCGTTCTGATAATCATCTGTTTGAAAAATAGTTTGTCCCCATCTATTTTTTATTTCTAAACTCCATTCTAAGTCTTCAATCCCTTTAATTTTAAAATAATCGTTTATGTAGTCGTTGTTTGGAGTAATGATATTGGGAATATAAATTTCGCCACAATATTTATAATTAATATTAATACTATCGGTTAAACTACCGCATACATTTGTTACTTTTAACCAGTATATTCCTGATTCTACTACTACAAATAAACTGTCGCTGGAGTTGTCTTGCCAAAGATAATCAACATTTTCAATATTTGATTTTAATATTACAATTTCACCTTCACAAAAAATTGTATCATTATCAAGTGAAAATTCTGGATAAAATTTTTGTGAAATATATAAAGAATCTTGACCTTTACAACCATTAATATCTACAAAATTTAACCAATACAATCCTGATGTATCAATTTCTAAAACATTTAAGATATCGCCTGTATTCCACAGATAATTACCAGTTTGACCTATACCAAGATAAATATAAGTATCTGGACAAATAATTGTGTCTTTGCCAAGATTAACTGTTGGTAATGAAAACTCTCCAATCACAATAGTGTCAAAATTTATGCAACTTAAACTATCTGTTATTTGTAACCAATATTGTCCTACATCTAAAACTGTAATACTTGTATCTGAGCTAAAATTAGACCAGTAAAAATTTGCTTTAGGGTAGCTGACCAACAAAATAATTGAATCGTTTGTGCAAAAACTTGTATCGTTTCCAAGCCAAAATTCTGGAGGAGGCGAAACAAGTAACTTAAGAGTGTCGCTGTTTACGCAATTTGTGTAAATGTTGGTTAGTTTTACCCAATATGTTCCTGTTTCATAAATTTTCAGAACAGAATCTGTTGAAAAATCATTCCATAAGTAATTTGCATTTTCAAAATAAGCATTTAAAGTTATTGTATCCTCAAGACAAATAATTGTATCATTTCCAAGATTTATTTCTGGCAATGGATTTATAATAACTATTTGATTTTTGTTATAAGGTACTCCTTCTCTGTAAAGAATTAAATTAACCTCAAAATTACCTGCTATTGAAAAAACATGTTTTGGTGTAAATAATTTACTGAAATTGTCATCACCTGAAATTGGGTCTCCAAAATCCCAGTTAACAGAATCTATATTTGATATATCTTCTATATGGAAAAAAGTGCTATCATTTACACAATAATCTTGGTAATTGAAGCCAGGAGGAATAAAATATGTTTGTAAAAAATTAGGTAAACCCATTCTCGAAATCCCTCCATCAAGATGTAGTCCATATAAATCAAAATTACAATCCAATCCAAGCTCGGTAGGATTGTTTATAACTCCAAGATATTCACTATTTTTATGACATAAATATATTTTACCATCAGTTGCAAGCTGAATTGCACCAAAAAATTTTGCAATATCAGAACTACCTATCAAAGTGTAAGAATTTATTATGTCATCTGGTGTGCCAGCCATCAGGTTTATTTGATGTAAGTCATAAAAAGAGGTTACATACAACATAGATCCATCAGGCGAAAACTCAACCCCATAAGGACTGCCTCCTGTGTCTTCAATTGTAATTGGATTTGATACTTCGCCAGTTTCGTTGTTAAAATCAAATATTTCAATAAGTTGAACAACTTGTAATACAAGAGCTATTTTTTGTCCTGTTGGATCAACTCTCATATAACCAACTGTATTGTTACCAGGCATTCCTATTTCAATATGTCTGGTACCAACTTCATAAATATCTGGTGTTGTGTTTATTCCATCAGGTGTAATTGAATATACAAAAAACGAATCTGTTTCCCAACCATGCGAGACAATCCAAATATCTTCATTATTTTTATGTTTTACAGCTGTAACCTTTTCGGTGATAGGTGTTTCAAGTTGAATATTTTTTTCATCAGTTATATCGCCAAGACCATTTTCTAAGTTAATATTTATTACAGAATAACAAAGTCCGTTTTCGGTACCTTCTTCGTCAACCGTAAAAACATAATATAAGCTATCGTGTTGAGGATAAGGGACAATAATTGCAGATTCTGTTGAACTCATATCTCCAAGAAGTCCAGTACCGTTAGGCATAATATCATGTTCTTTATTCCAGACTATGCTGCCATCTGTGTAGCATATCAGGTTACCATATCTGTCCGACATTGTTGCAACTCCCTCAAGGCGAGATAACACTCCATCTGTTAGAGGAATAGGAGAACCTGTATTAAAATCTAAACCTGCATAATGCCCAAAGTACCAAATATTTGTTTCACGTTGAGAATAGACAGCAGATAAATTTAAGATAAATATTAATAATAAAATATTTTTTTTCATTATTCTTGTACATAAAATTTTATTTGAGAATTAGTTGAATTTCCCATATAATCAAATGCTCTAATTTTTATATCATAAGTTTGTTTGGACTCCAAATTTTGAATTGGTGTTGTATATACTCTTTCAGGTTTATCATTAATTGAATAATATATTAAAGAACTACCAACCATATTATCAATAGCAGAAAGATATAGAATAAAATGTTTAGGATAAACATCATACTCTATAACTCCAATTTTTTTTTTTGATATTGATGCCATATTAAATTGTGAAATTATTTCTGGAGCAGTCCCATCAACAGTAAATTTTATTTCATTTTGTGCAGAATTATTTACATTATCATATCCATAATAATTTATAATATGTTCGCCATCTTCTTTAATTGATAATTTATTTAAGTAATCTTTTTCATTTTCTTTATCAATAGTATAGCTAATTTTTTGAATACCAGATTCGGCATCTTTTGCTGTTAATTCAATTTTTGTTTCGGGACTTATATATAAGGTGTTGTTAAAAAAAAACTTCTCTCCATAAATATTATAGTTTAATATTGGTGCTGTTAAATCGACAAAAGATTGAAAATATTTGTTATTTCTACTATTATTTCTATCATCGTCTTTGGTTGAATTGTTAACTTTATCATCTGCATAAAAATCAATAAATACATTTCCTTGTTTTTGGGGAAGAAAAAATGGTTTTTCGTAAAGAGAATAATTTTTATTATCCAATGAGTAATAAATTGATTTTACGCCAGCTCTATTATCAATTGCAGTTAGTTGTAATTGAGTACGTCCAGAGCTAAATTCCTTTCCATTCGAAAAAAAAACATCTCCAATAATTTCATCTATAACTAATGGAGGACTCTTATCAACATAGAAAATAAATTTCTTTTCGTCTTCTCTATTTTCAACTTCATCTTCAGTAAAATAGTTTAATGTGTGTTTTCCTTCTCTCAATTTTATAGCCTTAATAGCTTGAGAATAAACTGTTTTTTCATTATTATCAATTACATAAAAAGTTTTTGAAGCTCCACTAAAAGCATCTTGTGGAATAAGAGCTATTGAGGCTCTTCCTGAGATAATATTATCAATATGATCGCCAATAATGTTTAAATTTGTGAGTGGTTTTGAGGAATCAATTGTAAATTCAATTTTTTGTACTTCCTCCACATTTCCTACATTATCCACAGTATAAAATTTTATAATATAACTTTTTTCTTCTCCAAATGTTAATTGTTCTTTATACTCTTTAAATTCCTCGCCATCAATTGAATAATAAGTTTTCGACACACCCGAAACCTTGTCTTCGCTTTTAAAACTTAGTTTTAAATCTTTTCCAAAAAACAAGGTATCGCCTTTGTCATAGGCAGTTGTATTGTTATGAATAGAGGTTCTTGGAGGTTTACTATCTGCATAAATTTCAAATTTTATGTATTGCTTAGGAAACACAACTTTTTTTGACACAGTATCCACAGCCCAAGGAGAATAAAAATAATTTAACCCCTCATTGTTGAAATACAATGGATTAGAATTTTGTGGACTTGTTTTACTTTTTAATAATTCTTTTTCTGAATTAGACTCAGGTGTTGAAGATACTTTCAAATAAATAGGAAGAGATTTATTAATAAATAACCGTCCTTCATTATTGGTAAACATTTGTTTTTCATGACTTAGTTGTTGTTGCCCAAATGCTAAAATTGGGAGCATAAATACAATTAATAACAGTTTTTTCATAATTTAATTTTCAATTATTTCTAATATTTTATCTAATTTTGTGTTTAGAATTTCTAACTTTGTGTTTGTTGAATTATTTATATTTTTGTAAGTTCCTATTATTTCCCAAATTTCTTTAATCTTGGAGTTCTTATATTTTGAATTAACAATTTCTAAGCCTGTTTCATTAATCACTATGTATTCATTGCTATGACTTAATGTTTCAATATCGCATTTTTCACAAATTGCAATATAAGAAAAATTTTTATTTATTATTTCAAAAGCAATGTTTTTATTTCTTTTTAAATTTGGTAATTTTATTTTAGGTTGTTTTTCCAAAAAAAACGAGTTTAAAGTGTTTTCAATATATTCTTCAATTTTATTATTCAAAATCAATGAAATTTCATTGTTAGGTTGATTTGGAAATTTTATAATTTTTTCTACCTTATTATAATTTGATATTTCATTAACAGTAATTTTTTTTTTCAAAATCTGATCAAGAGTAAGTTTAAAGTATTCAGAAATTTCTATAACTTTATCAATTTTAGCTTCTGCCCTACCCTCTTCGTATGCTCCAACAGCTGCTCTTGTAAGATTGAATATTTTCGCAAAATTAGATTGACTTAATTTTTTTGTTACTCTAATTTTTCTGATATTTACACCAAAATATGACATATATAATTGAATATTTTATATTAACTATTTAAAAAATTGTTTGTTTTAATATAACTCAGTTGCTCAAAAAACTCAAAAAAAGTTTAAAACGGTAATACAAATGCTAAAACTATTGGTAAGTAACAATAAATATTAAAAAAGTTGTTTGAAAAAAACAAAGTGTTTTATTGTTGAATTACAGATTATTAATTAGAGTTTGTAAATTATTATTATTTTTTTTTGCTAAAAATTTTGGCATTAATAAAAAAATTAGCATTTTTGTATTTAATACAAAGGTAAAACTTTTTTAAAAAATTCAAAAAAAGATATATTATTTTATCAAAATATTAATAAAAATAAAATTTAAACCCTATGAGTATTTTCAGAAGATTATTTAAAATAGGTCAAGCTGAGGCACATTCAAAAGTTGATAAATTGGAAGACCCAGTAAAAATGACCGAACAAGCTATCCGAGATTTAAAGGTAGATTTAGGAAAAAGTATTCACGCACTTGCAGAAGTGAAAGCTCTTGCTATAAGAGCAAAAAGAGAAGCATCTGGCTATAAAGACCAAGCAAGAAGTTATGAAAGCAAAGCTGTTCAATTAATTAAAAGAGCTGAGGCTGGTTCGTTATCTATTGAGGAGGCTGACAGATTGGCAACTATGGCATTATCTAAGCAAGAACAAATAAACCAAAGTTATAAAGTAGCACTTACAAATCAAACAAAATACGACCAAAGTGTAGCAAAATTAGATAGCAATATTAAAACTCTTAAAGGTAAAATTTCGCAATGGGAAAATGAAGCTAAAATGCTTAAAGCTCGTGCAAAAGTTAGCCAAGCAACTAAAAATGTTAACAAACAATTGGCTAATATTGATTCGTCAAGTACAATTGCAATGCTTGAAAGAATGAAAGAGAAAGTAGACCAAGAAGAAGCTCTAGCAGAATCTTACGGTGAAATTGCAAACGACAACAAAAGCTTAGAAGACGAGATTGATAGTGCTTTGGAAGGTAGCAATACTTCTGGTTCAGACGCACTTGCCGCTTTAAAAGCAAAATTAAATAATAAAGCAATAGAAGAGTAATATTTTTTATTATTACAAAATTTGGCGTTTTTCACGAGTGTCAAGTTTAAGGCTTTTTGAAATATTATAATTAATGTTTACTTCTGTAAATGAGCATTTTAATATTTCAAAAGTAACGAAGAAATTGATACACATCTGAAAAGTCGGGAAAACTTTTCAGTAATATTAAAAACATACAATTTGCTGTACAATTTGCCGTAGAGACAAGGCATGCCTTGTCTTTACAACATATTTGGCATATAAAAAACGCCGATTTTTTTAAAACGAATTTTGGTGAATAAATAAATCGGTGTTATCTGTGTTCCAAATTATTACTAAGTACCCATACAAAAGTTTTTATACATTTGTATTTCCTTAATCTACTGGTTTGTAAACACACAATTGTATCATTGAACCATTGAATAATTGTATCATTCATTATAATCAGAATTACACTCCAATATTTTTTAATTCTTCTTCAACTTTATTGCCATAGTAAAAAAGCCACCAATAAATAGTAACAAACCCAAAATACCAAAATATTTATTAACATCAAAAGCAATCCCAATAACATCTGGTATTTCAAACATTATTATTGCTAATTTTCTCAAAATAATAAATCCTAATGCTGTTAAAACATTTAATATCTGTCCTATCAACATTAAAATACCTTCAACTCCTTTCTTTTTTGTCATAAAAATAATGACTGCTACCAACAATAGAATATTAAAAATTATACTCATAAAAAATAAATTTTAAATTATACTTGACTTTTAGAAAATTAATTTTAACTTTACATTTTGCAAATTAAGTAGGTAATTGTATATAAACGACACATTTCTATAGGCTATTTTTTGTGTTAGGCAAGGCGTAAAATATTTACATATTGCTGATGTGGTAATCTTTTACAACAAAGTATAATGCTAAAATTGACCTTAAAAAGTGACGTTTATATATGATTAACTACTTAAACATTGGTTTGTGTAAAAGACACAAAATTTAATTCTTTATTATAAAATTAACATACAAAACTATAAAAAAATGAACAAACGAATAATTTTTATCTCAATAATTTTATTTTTTTCGTTAACAGTTTATTCTCAAAGTAATTCGGAAAAAAGACAGATAGCGAAATTGGAGGCAGAAGTTGAAAGTAGTGATAATAAATTGAAAAAAATTAGGCTTTACACCAAACTTGCAGAAATTCATGTAGATTTTGATGCAAATAAATCAATAGTCTATTTAGATAAAATAAAAAAACTACCAAAAAAACCAAAGATAGAAATCCCCTTAAATTTGAGTACCGACATTAGTCGGCTATACGGAGAGGCTTATTATAAGATTGGCAACAAAAAAAAATCATTCAGGTTTTATAAAGAAGAATTAGATGTACTTTTAAAAACCAATAATGTAAAAAAACTTGATATTGCTGAATATAATTATGCAACTTTATTGTATGAAAATGGCAAAACCACAAAAGCAATAACTCACTATGAAAAAAGTCTTAAACATGCAGAAAATAACAAAAACGAATCATTAATTGTTCTTTGTAATAAAGTACTTTATGAAATTTATGACAAAAAAAAATTAGCACAACATAGAGTAAAAGCTTTAGGTTATTTACAAGCTTATATTTCGGCAAAAGACAAACAGTTTGATTATGACATGAAAAAGAAAATTTCTATTCTTTCGATAAAGTATCAAGGAGAAGTTATTAAACGCAAAGAAACAGAAGAAGAGTTGTTTGTGGTAGATTCAACTCTGCAAGTAGTTGACGAAATGCTAAAAATTGTAGAACTAAAAAAACAAAATTTAGAGAAAGACTCCCTTTTGAAAGCGGCACAAATAGGTACATTAGAACTCGAAAAAAGCGAGCATGAAGCAAACCTAAGAGCAGAAAAAGCTAAGGCACAACAGCGACAACAAATACTATATTTTGTATCTGGACTTGGAATATTATTACTATTAATTTCTATCTGGCTGTTTGGTTTGTACAAAAAAATTAGACGTTCAAACAAAACATTATTTGAACAAAAAGAAGAAATTACTACTCAAAGAGATGATATTGAAATTAAAACTATTCAAATTACTGACAGCATAAACTACGCACAACGAATACAAGAAGCTATACTTATACCCGAAAAAGAAATACAAAAACATTTCCCCGAAATGTTTGTATATTTTCGTCCTCGTGACATTGTTAGTGGTGATTTTTATTGGTTCTCAAAAATTGAAGATGAATATATTGTGGCCGCAATTGACTGTACTGGACACGGCGTACCTGGAGCATTTTTATCTATGATTGGCAATACTTTACTTAATCATATTGTAAACGAAAAATTGATTACAAAACCAGGTAAGATATTAACAATGTTACATCTTGGAATATTAACAGCTTTGCAGCAAAATAAAGGCAACTCAGAAACCGAAGACGGAATGGATATGTCGTTATGTACCATCAATAAAAGACAACAAAGATTTCAGTTTGCTGGTGCAAAAAATAATTTATATGTTATGCAAGCCGATAAATTAAAAGTGTTAAAAGCTAATTATAACTCAATTGGAGGAAAACCACTAAGAGCTGGTATGGATATTGAATTTACATCTTTTGATTTTATGTACAACAACGAAACGTCAATATATATGCTTTCAGATGGTTATTTAGACCAGTTTGGTGGCGACGAAGATACAAAATTTAACACACCAAGATTTAAAAAAATGCTCGTTGAAAATTCTAATACTCCAATGCTTTCACAAAAAAGCGTGTTTGAATCAACAATGACAAAATGGATAGGAAAAAGTGAACAAATTGACGATATGTTAATTGTTGGTATTCATTTAGGAAATGCAGTATAGCAAAAAATATGTAAAAATAATTGGAATTTCATTAATAATTCTTATCTTTGTAAAAAAAAGGCGTTTTTCATAAGTGTAAAGTACAAGGCATTTTTATTTTTTAAATACC
>JAOZTW010000158.1 GCA_029938985.1 Bacteroidales bacterium
ACACAAAAAACATTACTCTATGTACTTAAGTCTTAATATAGTAAATTGGGTTTTTTATTGAAAATCATATAGTTAATTGTCACAAGAAAAGTTTTCCAGACTTTTCAGGTAAGAAGATAGATATAAAGAATACTTTTTATTTTCTAATGTTTTTATTATCAAGCGAAAACTAATTAAAAAATGAACTCTTAAAACTAAGCACTTACTTACAACAAATTAAACCAAATTATTAACCTATGTAAAAGAATTTATCTTTTGCTAAAAAAACTACAATAATTATGAATAACTATTTAAAAAAAATCGGTATGTTGTTGATGTTTCTTGGAATGTCGTCAACAATATTTTTTTCGTCGTGTAAAAAAGAAGAAGACCCAGGTGTTGCACCTGACATTCCGCCAGAAGGGGCTTTTGTAATGGATTATGATAATTTCAATAAAGAAACAAAAGGAGCAGATGATACAAAATCTGCATGGAATTTTGCTGCAGCTTGGCTACATGTTGGAGTTTGGAATACAATTTTGACAGTTGGATTGGTAGTACCAGTTGCAAGTTATGTAGAAGCATTGAAACACGAACCTGTTCACCATTCGGGAACAACTTGGCTTTGGGAATATGATGTAGCTGTAGGCTTTTCAACTTATACAGCACAATTATACGGAACTGTTGATTCTGACAAAGTTACATGGGAAATGTTTGTCTCCAAACAAGGCGATAGTGATTTTCAAGAATTCAAATGGTATGAAGGAGAAAGTAACTTAAGTAGAACAGAGGGACAATGGACGCTATACAAAAGTAATGCAGACCCAACTGCCTACCTACAAATAGATTGGACTAAAAATGCAGAAGATAGTACAGGTACAATAAAATATACTAATATTATTCCTGAAGGTATTGAAAACGGAGGTTATATTTCTTATGGAAATGGAGAAGCTGGAGAACTTGATGCTTTTTATGATATTTATAACAAAGGAGAAGACAAACTTGTTGAAATAGAATGGAATACTGTTTTACATAACGGTCATATTAGATCAGAACATATTTATCAAGATTTAGATTGGAATTGTTGGGGTACAGATTATCAAGATACTGATTGTGGTAGTAGTACTAAATAATTTATAAATCAATATTAAATTAAAGAACTCTTAAAGGCAACCTAAGTGTTGCTTTAAGAGTTCTTTATTTTATTCTTTAAAAATCAAATATTATTTCTTTTCAACAGGTTTCAATACATTTTCAAGAACAGTACCTTGTAGCATATTTGCAAAAACCTCAGCTATGCTTTTCCCTCCAATAATAGATAGAGGAGCCATAGATTCCGCCATTTTTTCAGCAAGTGCTTTATCTCCAAACGCTTGAAGGGCTGCAATCAAATCAGGAGAAACTGCTTCGGCTTTTGTAACCACCGCATCTACTTCCGATTTTATTAATTCCACTTTTTGTTCCAAACGTTTTTGTGAAATAAGAATATTCAATTCTTCGGTGGCTTTGGTACGTGAAAGTTTATTCTCGTTAATATCCGATAATACTTTTTGTTCAACCAATTGTGCGTCAAGTTCGGTTTGTCTGGTTTTTATTTCAGTTTCAAGTTTTGCAAGACTCAAAAGTAAACCTTTTTGTACTAATTCTAATTGTAAATCAACAGTTTGTTTATTAGTTTCTGATTTTTCTTTGGCAATATTTCTATTAATCTCTTCTAATTCTTTGGTAAATTTAAAATCTTTTTGACGAGATGACAATTTAAGTTTTTGTTTCATCTCTTCGTGTTGCGAATTATACAACAACTCTTCTATGTCAGCGTCTTGTAATGATATGTCAAATATTTCTAAATCATATATTTGCATATTGTTTTCATGGAAAATAGATTTTTCTCGTTTTCCTTCATCATTTGCTTTTCCAAGTACTGTATCTCGCAAAATATCAATTGCATTAGGATAAAAATCAATAACAGATATTTTTTTGATAGCATTACGAATCCGTGATCCCATGTGGTCGGTCAAAAACTTAACATAGTCTTCTACATTAAACCAACTTTCTGGCTCGCCAGTAAAGTTTACTCTATACGAAAGTCCAATTTCTACAGGGCATAAATCTTTTGTTTCAGCCTCTACAATATCCGAAACTTTGTTATGTAATACTCTTAAAAATACTGTTTTAATTAGGTTATCATTGTTTTTCGGAGTACCAGTTGAAAGTTCTATTGGTGCTATATTTTCATCGTATTCCAACAAATATGTCTGAGGACCTACAATTACTTTGCGATTTCCTGTTTTACTTGTTACAAGCATTGCATATCCTGTCCAAACATCAATTGTTACAGCTCCTTCAAATTTTGTGTCAAGAGTTATAGTTCTGGCAGTTGTATAAGATTGTGTTCTAATAAATTCATCGCTTGCTATTTCTTGAAGCACTTCTTCTTCGGAACTTAAATAACCTTTTTTGAAAATATCCTGAACTTGTGATTGAACCAAGTAGTTTTCCTCTTCTTTTTCTTTGGCTACCTTGCGTAGTTTGTCGTTAAAATTAACTACCTCCGTATTTCCTGGATACCATAGGCTTGCCTGATTATTTGTTAAAACTCGTTGCACAATAACCGCTTCTCTTGGGTCGGGTAAAAACATTGAAGGTCCTTTTTTCAAAGAAATTAAACCTGTTTTTCTATTCAAATAATAACGCCCTTCTCCTGGTGGAATTGCCACTGCTTGATAAATTTCTTGATCTCCATATTTAATTAAAGCATGCTCAGCACGAGGAAAATAAATCATTTGCTCGTTTCCAGTAATAAATAACTCTTTACCTACTTTAAAATCTTTGCCATTTTCGGTATAAGGTGCAATAACTTTTACATAAATACCACTTATATCACTTAATTCTATTGCTTTAAATTTTCTAATTCCATTTTTAGCATAAAATTTTTCAGTAGGACGTGGAAAAACAACATCGGGTCCAGTAATAAATCTTTTGTTACCATCTTCGTCTAATAATATGCAATATTCCAAACGTTCCAGTGTTACTGCATCTCTAACATAATTATTTTTATCATCTCTAACAACTTCAAGACCTGTTGGTGGCATATAAAAAGAAACATCTATTCCTTTAATAACAATAAGTTTACCAACTGGCAGATTTGTAGAGTCCTCTTTTAAAATCAGGTCTTCTTTTTTAGTTTCTTTTTTATCCTTATCATTTTGTGGCATAACAACTGCGTTCTTCCAGTTCTTTTTTGCCTGTTCTTCCTCATAAACTCTTATTAATAAATATTGATTTGAACGCAAACGATGTCCTTTTATTACACGTTCCATTTGTCCAGGCCAGAGTGCAAAAAACGCAGGTCCAGGAATATTTATCTTTCTACCCACATTTAATTTAGGTTGATTATTAGCTGTTCCTTGTGTGGGAGTATTTCCATCAATTGCTGGATTTTTCAAAGTTACATACCAACCCTCTGGCACGGTAGTAAATGATTTAATAGCATCGTCTAATTGACTATTATTAAAACGCTTTTTATTATTATCAAAAAAAACAGGTTGGTCGGTGTTAGCCATACTTGTTTTAAATGGACCTACATAAGCAACAATATGCCCTTTGGTCTGGTCTGAAATATATGCGTACTCATTAGGAGCAAGCACTAAATCTCGTTCTCTTTGGTGTGCCATAATTTTTTTGTTATTGATTAATATTTTTAAATGAAATACGGTTAAAATTCAATTGAAAACCGATTGATTCTCATTTTTCATTTTTTTTTTATAATATTTATAATTAAATTTGTACCAAACATTTTTAAATTTCAACTGTATTTCTATTGATTTTCAAGCGTATTTCAACTGAATTACAATTAAATTTCAAAAATAAATAAAATTTTTTGAAAAAAAAATAAAAATAATTTTTTTTGAAAAAAAAAGATTCTATATTTGCAATCTCAAAAAACGGCGAGGTAGCTCAGCTGGTTAGAGCGCGTGATTCATAATCACGAGGTCGGCAGTTCAAGCCTGCCTCTCGCTACATTTTTAAACCCATACATTTTTGTATGGGTTTTTTGTTTTTATAATTGTCATTTATTTACAAATTAATTTCTTTAATAAATTTATAACTTAGTGAAAGAGAAGTAATAAGTAAATATATTAAGTACCCATACAAAAGTTTTTATACTTTTGTATTTCTTTAATCTATTGGTTTGTAGTCGCATAATTGTATCATTCCTTAGTTAACTACTTAACTCAAAAATACGTCATTTTTTGTTCTTTTAAATGACAAAATAAGCAAGTAGGTTTGGACTAGTTTTTTTCTTTTTCACTTATTTCTACTTTACGAAGTTAAAAATACATGGTTATAAGACTTTTAAGCACCATAGGTGCGAAATAACTTAAATTAGTGAATAGATTACGCACCTTTGGTGCTTATACAAATAAATAATTCCTCTTGCCCTTACAGGCAAGCCTATTGATTATCACGCCTTTGGCGTTTACTTTAACTTCGTAAAGTAGAATTATGAAAAAAGTCCCTTAATTTTTATCTTTCATTAAATAAATTAATTCTTGAATAGTTGTACAAATTTCTGTTTTGTTATTATAATTTAATTTCCAAAAAAAATCAGTTTCTTTTGTTATTATTATCTGTGCATTAGCATTCTGGTCTACCTGATAACCAATTCTTTCAACCGCTTTTTTTGTCCAATGTAAATGCACTTCACTATCAGTATTATTAACAATATTAATGCTATTTATAATTTTTTTATCAAAACAAAAATCAGCATTAAAGTTATCAAACTTAACTTTTTTATTTTTAAAAATATTAGAAAAATGATTGTTTAAAATTAAATCTTCGGGTGCACCAACAATTATTTTATCCTCCAACATCAACCAAATAATATCTGCATATTTTATGGCAATATTTAAGTCGTGTGTAGAAAAAATAACAAGTTTATTTTCTTCTTTTGATAACTTATTGATAATAAAACTTAAATGATGTTTATTTGCCAAATCTAAAAACGCTGTTGGTTCGTCAAGAATTATAATATCAGTATTTTGTGTAAATGCTCTTGCAATCATTACACGTTGTTTTTCTCCATCACTAATTTCGGTAATTTTTTTATTCAACAAATGATTTATTTCAGTAAGTTCTAATGAATTATTAATTATTTTTTTATCCTCATGTTCTAATTTTCCAATCCAATTTGTGTGAGGAAATCGTCCAAGAGAAATTAATTCGCTAACGGTAAGATTTGGCAAATTATTATTACTCGTTGAAACATAGCTAATTAGTTTTGCAATTTCATGTTGTTTATAGTTTGCTATATTTTTATTATTAATTAATAAATCTCCATTTATTATTGATTGTAAGCCTGCAATTGTTCGCAACAAAGTACTTTTTCCAACTCCATTTTCACCAATCATAGCAATAGTTTGTTTTTGGTTGGATAGTAAATTAATATTTGATAATACAATTTTTCGTTGTTTCCCTATTTTATAACCTATTGAAATGTTTCTTGCTTGCAATAAATAATCAATCATAAATAGTCTATTATGTTTTAAGTTTTTAAAAACGTGAATTTTATTCTCGTTTTTTCATGTTTTTTTCTTTAAGCAGTTAGTCCAAACGCTTTCATTATATAGGTTATCTGATTTTTTATTTCATCATAAGCCTTCTCCGTTTTTGAATGGTTGCCAAAATTTTCTAATTCTTGTTTATTACAATATGTTGAATTTAAGGGTTTTATTAAATGTTCGTAATAGAAAAATGAAGAAAAAATCCAAGTATATTCTTCTTCTGTAAGTCGGTAATAATGAGTGTTTTTTAGCTTTTTTATTGCTCCACGCTCCCCTATTTTTCGTAGTTCATAAGCTATTTTTGCAGTTTTCCAATATTCTACCAATTCTTCTCGTAAGTCTTTGTTTCTGAACCCAAAAGTTCTATTACTTGTTTGCAATAACACCTTTAATAAATCTACTTGATGTTGCTTTCGTAAATCTGGTGCTGCTATTTTTTATTTTATAGCTTCAATATTTTTTTTATGATGAGAGCATTTTGGATTTGGACAAAATATATTAATTCTTTTTTTTTCGTCCATCGGAAATAAATTTTAAAATTTTGGCAAATATAGTAAAATTTAGCATACCAACACTATTTTGTAGGGACTATCGAGAGCTGTGCTGGCTACGATAAAGTAGTCAGCCACCTACTCTATTGTGTGCTTTCATCTATCTGTATTTCAATCGAATATGGTATTGATTTTATATAATTTTCCATAAAATCAAAATCTGCTTTGTTATTTTTCACAGGCAATTTTATAACAGTTTCTTTTATCCTTGTTTGATTAAATTTTCTACCGTAATTATATCGGCATTGTTCTTTATTAATTATAGTTTTTATAAACAGAGCTATGTATCTGTTCATCTCAAATTTTGGAATTAATTTTTCTACATGGTCACTTGCCGAAAAATCATTTTCTTGATATGTTGCATGTCCAATTGTTGCTGAATCGATAACTAATACATTGCCAGTTTCTGTGAAAATATTATAATAATTATCCACTGCATTATTGCTCGCTCTTGTTGTAACATAAGGATATTTGCCGTAACCAGAATTTTCAAGTATTTTTTTTGCCGTTGTTTTCGACCCTTTTACCGTGAATAATTCATCTATTCTAAACTCTTTCCATTCTACACTATCTAATTTAATTTGCTTTTTGGGTTTAATAATTGGTTTATCATAAATAATGTGTTTGGAATAGAAATTTATATATTGTATCATATATTCCCAGTCTGGTATATAATTGTGTTTATCTATTTTTGCGGGTAAAATAATTTTTTCGTTGTTTAACCTGTCATTGCTCATTTCTCTTGCAAAACCATATTTTGATTTCATTTTCTCAACTATTGGTTTTAGAAAAAGAAATAACGAAATGTTAAGTTGTCTGTTTTTATCTTTTAATTTTAAAATAGTGCAATGGTCTGATGCTACAAAGTTATATGTATGATAAAAACAATATCCAATACTTCCGCTATTATTCAAGCTTATGGCATTGTTGTAAGTTGTCATATATTCCGGTGGTGAAATATAATTATCAATTCCGTTGTTTGTTTTAGTAGAAGAAATATAGGCAATTTCGCCAGCTGTCTGGTTTTGAGTAATTAAACGCCGCCCTCTTTTAAACCAAAAAACCTCGTTAAAGTTAAATTCTTTCCATTTTGTAATATCAATTTTCATTTTCACCTCCTTCTAATATTGATTGTGCCGAAATATTATTTTGATTTAATATTTCTAATAATGTTATTTCATCAAGGTTTTTATCTAACAAGTTTAATTCTGACTTGGTAGAAAAAATTACATATTCTTTAATACTTTTTATAAAATCATTATCCGTTAAATCGGAATAATCTGTTTTCATGTGGGCTTGTAAAATCCATTCGTCATTTTTGCCGATATTTTTATAAACTAAGTTTATGTTATCCAGAAATTTTTCAGGTTTTTTTAACGAGTTTATTAATTTATTTTTTATTGTATTCCATTTGTTATAAACGTCTGTTCTGCCCTTATGTTTTGAGAGAACAAAACCATCGTCTTTTAAATCAGTAAATACTACCTTTTTGTTGTTATGCGGTAAATTTGTTTCAAAAATTGCGATTGCCGTATGTGTTGAAGCATTTGGTTGAAATAATTCGTAGGGCATATTTATTACATATTTCAATGTATGTTTTGATAAAATTCTGTTTCTCACAACTGCTTCTTTAAAAAATGTAGATAAAGGTGCAATTACAATTCCGTATCTGCTGACTTTATCAAGCATTCTTTCTACAAATTGAATTTCTTTTTTGGTAGGGTTACTTTTATTATCATTTCCTCCATAAGGAGGATTTATAAGTCCTATTGTTGGTTTGAAATTATCTAATATTTCATTTGATGTATTTGCAAAAAAATCAATATTATGAATTTTTGATTTTCCATCGCCTCTAAACAGCATATTTGATATTGCGAGTGAATACATTGTATTACTTTTTTCAAATCCGAGAAGTTGTTTTTGTTTAATATTTTTTATTCTTGTTTGTTTATCAGCAATATCTGAATTTGAAATTATTTCAATTAATTTATTCATTCCAGCTATAAGAAATGCACCTGTTCCACAAGCGGGGTCAAAAATAATATCGTTTGTTCGTATTTCTATTAATTCAGTAAACAATTTTGTTATATGACTGGGTGTTAATACAATGCCACGTTTTACATTTGAAATTCCTGCATATCTTAAAAATTCCTCGTAAAATTTCCCGATAATATCGTAAGTGGTTTTTTTGTTGAAAAGCGGTATTACATTATTTTCAAGTTCTTGCAGTATTTCTTTTAGAATTTCTGTGTCGTTGAGGTCTTTGTCGGTTTTTATAAATGAGAGTTCGTTTAAAAGAATATCAATTTTAGATTGAAAAATATCCTCGTTTAATAAAATATCATTTATTGTTGTTGGTATATTTCTTATAATATTTTTAATGTTCCAATTCTGGTAGCTTTCTTTAAAGTCGTTTTTAAAATTGTCTTTTTCGTAAAGACAAATCATTAAAGCACTTAACAGCACAGGTCGTTTTTGCGAGTCCACGTTTCTCAAAACTCTGTTAATTTCACTCGAACTTTTTGATATATTGTTTGTTATTAATTCTAAATCAAGGTTTTCAAATAAGGATAGATAATCATTTTCGTTTAATAATTCTTGTATATTGATATTTTCTATTTTTGAATTTTTAATAATGAATGTAGTAATAAGACGATTTAATTTGTCATTAATATTACCTGAAAACGCAATTCCAATTATTTTAAAATCAGTTAAATACCTCTTTGTTATTTCGGGAATGTTATTATTATTATTGAAAAATTTCAGATAATGTTTTATACCGTCTATTGCAAAACTTTGAGGTCTATTTCCTTTTTTTGAAGCATGGTCTTTTATTTTATCTTTATTTTCGATTAATATTAATATTTTTTTATTTTCGTTTAGATATATTAAATCTGGCTCTCCTCTATTTTCTTTTCCTGATTTACTTGCTTTGCTTAAACATTCAATAACATGAGTATTATTTATTTTTTTTGTATTCCATTTTTCTGCAAATACTCTTTCATTTGTCAAAAAATTAAATACGTCTATATCTGTTCTTGCTTCATTTTTTGTTTTATGTGTCATAGCTTACTTAATTTTATTGTAAAATATTCACAAAGATATTATTTTTTTTGTTTTTACAATGTAGGGTAGGGGCTTTTTTTCGCCCCCCGAAGAACTGTGCGTGAAAGTTTCCCTTCACTCAGCTCGGGCATTTCGTAAAATATTCCTTGTTTGGAATACCCGAATTACTTTTTGAGCCAAAAGTAATTTTTCGCATAGTCATCAGAACGGCTATTTAACCTTTC
>JAOZTW010000775.1 GCA_029938985.1 Bacteroidales bacterium
ACCATTGTATCATTGTATCATTGAACCATTGTATCATTGAACCATTGTATCATTGTATCATTGAACCATTGAATAATTATATCATTCCTTAATATAATAACCAGATTTAAACAAATTAAAAACAAAAACCATGAAAAAACCATTTTTTTTAACAACAGCTATTATATTGTCAGTATTTATATCTTTTGCACAAGGAGGTTATAATATTGAATTTCACGAATTACCATACGTGATAAAATACGAAGGAGAATTACAAGAAGCAAGAACATGGATAGATTCAAATGGAGAAAATTTTTTCATAATCACCAAAGTAGAAGAATATGTCTCTAAGAGAGCAACAGATAAATACGATACCGATAAAACCTCATCTTATTTATACGCCTATCATTATATTGACAATGGAGGTTCCATGAAATTATCTCGTAAAATAACTGATTTTGTAAAAGACTGCGAATTTGATATAACTATTTTTCACGAACCTAATTCAATAGAAATAACAGATTTAGACAATGATGATATTAAAGAAGTTTCGTTTGTTTACAAACTGTCGTGCAAGAGCGATGTGTCGGGAGACGATATGAAATTAATGTTGCTTGAAGACGGAAAAAAATACCCTATAAGAGGCACCTCAGAAATGCGATATAATGACGATTATGCAGAGCCAGGCACAAAAAAACTGGGAGTAGAATTTGATAAAGCACCAAAATCATTCAAAAAATTTGCAGAAGAACAATGGGAAAAATTTAACTATACAGAGTTCTAAAATTAATCATTTTTTCGTTTAAAAAAAAACTTGACATTTTTCATTTGACCCTTTTATTTATTTAAAACCTTAGTTTTTAAAGAACAAAAAAGGGTCAAATACTTTCTATCATTTTTGAAAAATGCCGAACTCTTTAAGAGTTTTATTTTAATTTCATATAAATTATAAAACAAATTTTTTGCTTTTTAACGAAAAAATGAAACTAACTTTTTCCAAAACATCAAATTTTTAGGAATTGGAAAATAATAAGTTCGGAAACTGTTAAATTAGTTTGCTGTTTTTGGGACTTAAAACAAATTACTAATAATGAATTATTTGAAACTTTATTTTATTTTCTAAAAATAGTGAAATAATGACGCAGTTTCCGAAGTTATTTTTTGACAATTCCTTAACACCTTATGTGGCAACTGATAAAAATGCAAATCATAAATGAAACATGCCAAATTTTAAGGAATAAATCTATAACAACTTGGCTTCAACTACAAACAGCAATCTATTTTGTTTCATTTTCCACTATTTCAATTTCTTCCTCTGTTAGTTCGTAAAGTTTGTAAACCATTTTATCAATTTGTTTATCTGTTTGGTTTATTTGTGTTTGTAATCTGTTTATTTTTTGTTTGTAACTATCAAAATAATCTTCCCATTCGTCTTGATCTTTAAACGAAAGTTTTATTTTTTGTTTTTTAAGTTCCAATATAAAAGTTTTAAAATCAAAGTTGTAGAACTTTTGAAGTTTTCTGCTTATCTTCTGTATTTCTAAATTAGATTTTATTCGTTTTATAAATTTATCGGATTTTATTTGCAGTTCTTTGTTTAACATAAGCATTTTATCGGCTTTTGCTATGAATGGTTGTTGGTTCTCTTGTGAAATTTGTTTGATTGGCAACAACTTAAATAGATACGTCTGAATTTCTGGAAATATATCAACTTTTTTCATAGAAAATTTTTTCTTATAATAGAAATCCAGTAATTTAGAATTAAGCAGTAAACACAAAAAATATGAATTAAAATTTTTGTTTGGAACTAAACCATAAATATTTTTACTAAAAGCATATTGCTTATCCGAAACTGTTACAATAAGATGCGATGCAACTCTTCTCAAATATATGATATTTTTATTTGAAAAAAATGTTTTCAAACGTAAGTATTGTTTATTCAGGCTATTGATATGAGTTTGTTTGTATTGAATAGAATATTTTTTAACATCTTGTCCTATCAATGCAGGCACACCACTATTTTCATTTAATTGTTTTTTACCAAGTTCCATGCCTCGCCTGCTTTCAGTTATATCATCTAATTTTGTAGATTTTACTTCTAATTTAATTAATATTTTTATTTGTTCGTCAGTTAAAAATGTGAGTATTTCATTATGACCGTTTCTTAAAAAGAATGATTTTTTTACTGTATTAATTTGTTCTATTTTAAAACATTTATCTTCATATATATAAATTGTATTGTTTTTAGATTTATCATTTTTAAAAATAGAAATAACACATTCGGTATTAGCGTCATCAAAAGGAATTGTTTCAACAATTTTCAATAAATCTACCTCTTTAAGCATAAACAGTCTCAAATCTTGATTTATTTTGTTTACCATAAAATATCGTGGGGTAATAAAGCCTAATAAACCTGTTTTGCTTTTTAATAACTTTTTGAATGATTGTTCTAAAAATAATAAATACAAGTCTGTTTTCCATTTATAACTTTTATAAATATTTGATTTTTTGACTACAACATAAGGTGGATTTCCAATAACCACATCAAAACCGCCATTATCCATAATTTCTTCAAATTCTATGTTCCAATCAAAAGCTTTATCGCCAGCTACTTTTGGGTCGTCAATAAGTGAGTT
>JAOZTW010000776.1 GCA_029938985.1 Bacteroidales bacterium
TTTTTTTATACCGTAGTTTAACTCGTTGGGTACGAGCTACAAGCTCGCACCAGCAGGGGGTAATTTTAGTTTTTTATAAACCTTCTTTTAACTCATTTATACGTTCAAGCGACAAACCTGTAATATCTTGTATTATTATAGGGTCGTAGTTGAGTTTTAACATTTTTATTACATTTTTTTCAATTCCTTTTTCAATTCCTTTTTCAATTCCTCGTTCTATTCCTTTTTCAATTGCTTTTTCGTATCCTGATTTTGCAATTTTTCCTGCTTCTTTTTCTATTTCGGTGAAGTTATTTACAATTGTTTCCATATTTGTGTTTGGTATTTTACTAAAATAAATTGTTGTGCTGTATATTAATTCTTCGCCCTCTTTGTCTTGTGTTAGTATTTTTACTAAATCTTTGAGTTTACGCAGTTCCTGAAATACTCGTTCGGGACTTTCTTTGATATATTTCATCACAAACATACTAAATTTTATATTTGCGGTTCTAAATATTGTTAATATATCGTTGTTAGTCAAGCTTGTTGTGTCAATTAATTCTACATCAAATATTGGCAAATATCTTCTTAGCTCTGTGGGTAGTTTCTTTAGTTTGTCAAATATTTTTAATACTGGCTTGCTTTTACCATGATGAAACAATATTGGAATTACTGGCATTAAATCTTCTTTTTGTTTTATATTGTAGAGCCAAACTGAAAAAATATAGCTACCAAGTTGCATTTCTATATTTGCCTCTTGTTTGCTTTTGTGTTCAAAAAGCAAAGCTATTTTAATTTTTTCGTTGCCATAGTTGCAATTGTAAACCAAATCGGAATACTGGCTTGCAAGCTGCTTGTTGATATACGAATTGTTATCTAATTTTAGTGTGTTTAATGCCAATTTTTCCGATAGTTTGGGTAAAGTACCTTGTAGTAAATCGGTTATGTTTTCTGTTTTAGAAAAAACTTGCTTAAAATAGGCATCGTGATGATTTTTACTTAGACCTTTGTTTTTATTCATTATTGTGTTTTATTTTTAATTACAAAGATAAAATAAAAATAATAAAATATCAATAAAAATTTGTACTTTATTTTATTTTGTTGCAAATAAGGGTATGGATACGAGCTACAAGCACGCACAAGCAGTGTGAATTTTCTAATTAAAATAACATTCATAAGGATTTCTGGCAGGGTGGTTTCTTAATATTAAATCTAATAATTTTTCATTTGGTTGATTTATTATATATTTATATTTTATTAACTTTGGTGAACTAAAAGAGATAATATCTGTTGTCTTATCTGAATAACGTAAAATACAACAAAGTCGGCAGTTAATGCTATTAAATTCATTTCCACATTTAGTTAAATTACTTAGTTCTATTTTGATACTGTCTATAATTATTTTATCCCTTATTGTATATTTTATTAAATCAATATTTTTTATTTTTATTATATCATTTGCTGACCAATTATATTCAGAACCTATACACCATTCTATAGAATAAACTTCAATCTCTAAAATGTTTTTTTCATCGATTGACATTTGCGGTTTTTGGGAAGGGACTGTATAAGTTGGTAATGTTACTTTGGCTTCCGCCCGTACTTCAACACCATAACCTACAGCAATTTCATATCCGAATTGTGACGATGCCGAATGTGTTACATCGACGCTTCCATCATCGCCGTCTATCATTTTTGTTGTAATATTTGCAATTTTTAAATTTGCTGTTACTTCTTTACCCACAACTTCTCCAGTAGAATTTGTTAATAAATCTGCAGAAAATCCAAAACCATTACCATAAGAAATACCCGTTTTTTCCTCTATTGTACTTGTATTTTTATATAAAAAACCTTCCTGTGAATTTATTCCAACAGAGTGTTTATCCATATCAGCAGATGTTAATTTAACTGCACCTCCCTTTTTACTACCACCGACAATAGATTTAGCAGCTAATTTTCCTTTAGTAAATTTCAACGAAACAGATGCTTCAACTACTACACCTTTATCAATTGCATTACCCACTGCTTTTGCTTCAAAATGATTTATCATTCTCGGACTTATACCTTGCAAGCCCCATAAATCAATATTAGTAGAGGGATTGTTACTGGCATAATTATATGGAGAAAGATATGCAAACTCTTCTGCTTTTGGGTCGAGACTTGGGAAACGTCCTATTTGTGGGTCGTACATTCTAAAACCATAAGCATACCAATCTAAATTAAAGTCGTCTTGAAATTCTTTGCCGTTGTATTTGTACTTGTTTTCTAAGGCATTGTTAGTGTTAGATAAACTTTCTATACTCATGCCAAAAGGGTAATAGCTATCGGTTTGTAACACCTCTCCGTTTTGGTTAAAAGTTACTCTTGTGTTGCCCAAGTGGTCGGTTAAGTAATAGTCGTAACCAGAACTTGTGCCAATAGAGGAAAGTGTTAACCTGCCCTCTGCTGTTATTATGTAAAGCAATTCGCCGTTTTCATAAATTATGTTGCCTGTATAATCTGTGGTTTTTTCTTCTGCTTCTTCTTCATATTTCTGTACACGTACTTTTGCACCATCGGCGGTGTAAAGATAAGAAATATATTTGGAATTTTCTGCAATAAAATCTATTTTTTTTGGGAGGTTTA
>JAOZTW010000777.1 GCA_029938985.1 Bacteroidales bacterium
GTCTCATGTTGCTATTTCGGAGACAACGATATTAAAGATTATTAGAGAAATAGAACTTATTCTTGGCGTTGATGAAACATGGTTTGATAAAATGTTACTGGTTTGTCAAGAACTTCAAAGTGGTTTTATTATTATGGAAGAGAGTGCCGAAACTCGCAGTGCTATTACTTGGCACGAACGTTTAACAAAAAACATTTCATATTATATAGATAAGGCAAAAATATTATATTTTGTCAGCGATCGTGCCAAAGCATTAATAAACCTTGCAGAGGTTCGTAATAACGTTAAAAGTGTAGCCGATTTTTTTCATTTTAAACATGGTATAAACAAACTCTTATGTTTGGCACTCGCAAGTAAATTAAGATTTAGTAAACAAAACTTAGATAATAGTATCGCCTCAAATAATACCGAACAAATAGAAATATACGAACAGGAATATGCACATTATCAATTTTTTTCTGATTTTTATTCCGAGACGATGAATAATTTTTCACTTATTTTACACCCTTATTATGATGGTAACAAATCTAATAACAGTATAAAAGTTAAAGATGATATCAAAGACGAAATAAGTAAAATAAAAGACATTATTTCACAATGCAATATAAAAGACAAATACAATTTACTGATAAAATCAAATAATCAGGTAAATCGCTTGGTTTGTGTAATTGACCAATGGTATGATATAATAGATGTTCACATAGAAAATTTATCTTTATCGATAGAAGGAAAAAATTGGTTTAGAAATTATTTATTACCAAAAACATATTGGCAATCAGCGATTAAAAAAACAAGTTATAGTTTAATAAAAAATAGGTTGAAAGAACAGTTGTTATTTTGCATCAACAGCATTAACTGTTCAGGAGTCATTTGTAGTGTATCTGCTTTTATCGTGTCTTTTTTATTTATGTTTTGTGCAGTAGCTATATTTATTGTTAAATATGCAATTAAAAGCATTAAAATTATTTTTGTTGTTTTCATGATTGTTTGCGATTTTATGTGGTTAATATTTTTTGTAAAGATAGGTTCTTTTTTGTTATTTTTAGTTTTCGCAGTGAACCATATCGGTAACTGCTATTGAGACGGCGACTTGTTTGTGTGGTGTTTTTTTTTGAGCATAGCGAAAAAAAACGCCACACCAAACAAGTTGCTGGCTTCAAAGCAAATGTTACGTTCTTAATTTTATTTCTTAAATCGTATCTGTAAGTTCAATTTTATCATTTGTTTATCATTTTCTTGATAAATTCTCCCGAAATCGTGTCTTGTTGTGCTTGCTGTTTCTAATTTTGTGTTGTGAAATAAATAATTTTCAAATTCATTTCTGTTGTATAAATGGTAAGCCAAAATATTACCGTCCTCTTTTACAATAAGATAACCTCCTGTTGTATCATATTTTCCTGTCCAAACTTTCGCAGGCATTAAGCCTAATGCAATGTCTGTTAATAAGTGTTTTAGTTTATATTCATAGAAATTATGATGAAAACTCAAATCATAATTCATTGGATTAAAGTCTCTTAATTTTTCTGTTAATTCCAAAATAGATGTTGTTTTTGAAGAGAAAAACAATAACATTAAATTTGCAGTTATTTCGGGTAAGTAGCTGTCAATCAAAATTAAATTGTTGCTAAATATTGGTTTTTCAGTATTAATAAATTTTAGTTTAACTCCAAATTTGTCTAACTTCTCAAATTTATCTGTGAAGTTTTTTGTTGAGTTTATTTCAGATATTTGGTTATCTGTCAGTATCTTAGTTAATTCGTAGATAAAATTTGTCGCTTTGCTGGCATTTAACAAAGTTGAAGGACTACCTAATTGAGATTTTATACTAAAACCTAATTCTGGTTGGGTATTAGTTTTTAAATCGTGAATTACAACTCTAATATCTGTTTTTACTGATGATTTAGCTTTCAGTGTTTTGCATTTAATTTGTTCTAAAAACTCCTCAATTTCAGGAATTGCGAAAGCACCTTTTTTTGAACTTTTTATGTTTTTTAAAAGAATTTCTGTTTGTTTTTGAAATTGTTCAATTGGTATTTTAATTTCTTCATTATTTCCCGAAACAATTATAATATTTCGATTGAAGATATATTCGTAGTCACTTTCTGTTCTTAATATTCTGATTATCGGATAAATAAGGTCTTGTATTTTATTCAAATCGGCATCCCCTGAATATAAGTTTCTTTCACTCAAAAGTTTTAAAAGTGTATAAACTTCACTCCACTCTCCTTTATTTCCTTTTAGCATTTTTCTTTATTTTATCAGTTAATATTTTTGCAGTAGCCTGAATTGCTGGAATTGCAACAGAATTACCAAATTGTTTATATGCTTGTGCATCAGATACTTGTATTTTGTAATTATCAGGAAAACCTTGAAGTCTTGCCCATTCTCTGGGTGTCATTCTTCTCCAATAATCTTTATTTACTTCTCCTTTAATTTTGGTTACAGGTGTAAAGTCAGTTAAGCGACAATCAATCACAATGTTACGTTCTCGTCCCATTCCTCCAACTACAATTGCGTTGGAACATTCACTATCTGCAATTATTGCGTAACCAAATCCATTTCCTTTATTTGCGTGTCTTTGTTTATGATTTATCAGTGTGTTTT
>JAOZTW010000159.1 GCA_029938985.1 Bacteroidales bacterium
TTCTAATATTTCAAAAAAGCCTTGAACTTGACACTCGTGAAAAACGCCAAAATATGAAATACAATCCTCTTCTTTTTTTAATGTTCACAAGAATCAAATAAATTCATACCTTTTTTGGGCAAAGATAATAATATTACTTTTAATATTTTACAAACATTTCTGTTATTATTGAAAGTGAGTCTGTATAGAAAAACAAATATGCAACAAAGCCAAGAAACGCAATTAGAAATAAAAGAGTTATATTTGATGTTTTTTTTGTTCGTCTGCTATACGACATTCTACTTTTAAATTGCCCTTTTATGTCTGACTTGTATTCTTCTTTGGTTTCCAAACCAAGCTCTTGTTTAAATTGTTTTTCTTTTTTTTCCCTTTCTTCTTTTTTTGCATCATAATACATTGGTTTATAATCAAATATATAATGCCCTGGCAGTTTAATAAATCTTGGTAGTGCCATAATTAATAAGAATTTATATTAATATTTTTAAAATTTATTTAAGTGAAAAAGTCCCCAACCTACTTGCTTTTTTGCCATTTTAAAAGGGCATTAAATAATTCGCTATTTACAGATTTTTAAATTATTATAAGAACAAAAAAACTGTGTATCTTGGAGTTATTTATTATTTCTTTTTCACTAATATTTACAAACAAGTAAATAGCTGGTTTTTATTCAAACAAAACAGATAATTAAGTCTTTTGGAACTCAAATCGATAAATAAACTGGGTTAAAGTTAATAAAAATTATCAAATTTTAAATTTTTTCACAAAAAAAAAGTAAAATATATGAATAAACTCAGTGTGCAAAAATTTAAAATTCTTATTTTCAGCTATAAACAAAATGTTTTTTATTTATAAAAAAAAATATTTTTTTGCAAAGGTAATATAATTTTTTTTATGAAAATATTTTTTTAATTTTGTTCTTTAATTTTAATCACAAAATAAACCATAAAAAACATGAATACACCAACAAAAGTATTATTCGGATTTTTAGCAGGAGCACTGACTGGTGCAAGTTTAGGTCTTATATTTGCACCTGAAAAAGGAGTAGAAACACGAAAAATAATTATTGACAAAATAGACGAATACAGTGTTAGATCGAAAGAAATGTGTGAAAAACATAAAGCAAAAAAAGTGGCAAAGCGAGATAGTGAGTAATTTTGAAGAAAGCAAAATAATAAACATTAGATAACTATGGAAGAAAAAAGTTTAAAAGAACTGGTAAAAGTTCTGTACGAGGATTTTTTAAAATATATTGATTTAAAATTTGATTACTACAAATTAGACCTTATTGAAAGGCTTGTGTTGCTGTTAACAAAGGGGTTTTCTATTGCAATACTATTTATTGTAATTCCAATGACATTTTTCTTTCTCTTTATGGCATTAGCTTTTTTTCTGGGAGACTTACTTGGTAAAGACTATTGGGGATTCTTTATTGTAGCAGCAGCAGTATTTATGGTAGGGTCAATTTTTTTACTATTCAGAAGACTAATATTAACGAATCCAATTATAAACGCATTAATACAAGCCGTTTTTAACCCTTCAGACAAAAAAAGAAATGAAAAAAAGAAGAAAAAAATTTCATAAGATAAAAAATCTTAGTCAGCTACAGCGGAACAAAAGGATATTGGATAAAAAAATAAGGATACGGGAAAAAATTCTCAAGAGAAGACTCAAAAGTTTTCAGGCTACACTTACACCTGACACTGTTTACGACGAGGTTCTTAAGACTACAAAAATGCAGGATTCGTTGTTGAGATTTATTCCACAATTATTGAAGATGAAATTACCTGCTGGCACAAAGTTAAATGATGATTCTAAAAAACAAATAATGCTCGCACTTTTTAGCGGACTCGGAGCAAGTATTGCATCTGTATTTGCTTTTAGAAGAAGAAAGGCAAAAACCTCGAAAAAAGAGAAGTTCCCTGAAGAACAATTGTTTATTTAAAAACAATATTAGACAATTGATAATTGGTTTTGAACCCTTGAAATATATACGTATTATAAAATTTATCTATCCATAAAACTTTAGAATACGTATTTTTTCTATTACCAATTGTCGGTTAATTAATTCAGTCTGTTTTTTCCAAAGTGAAAATCTCTTCGAAACTCACTTTAAAGAAGTTTGCAATTTTTAGTGCAAGCACAGTTGAAGGGATAAATTTACCTGTTTCAATTGCATGTATCGTTTGTCTTGATACGTTTACTTTGTCTGCTAATTCAGCTTGCGTGATTTTTTTCTTAGCACGTTCTACTCTGATTGAATTTTCCATTTTTGTTATGTTTTATAGTGTTTTTATTAATATATCTTTTTTTATAATTTGTGTAAGGCATATTAAAATAAATAATTAACCAATTTAAGCGATGTTATTTTTATTTTTACCAATTCAATAAATATAATAATATTTGCTTATTTTTTTGAAGAAGATAAAATTCAAAAGAACAAGTTTAAATGGTTAGTTATTTATTTTGATATGCCTAAGTTGTCTTGCATAATCCAAAAAGCTTGCCAAAAATAAACGCAACCTATTGTAAAATGTAAATAGTACTTTTATTCGCAAAAAGAAAACAACTAATAAACACCTGTACTACACTTTATTACAGAACAAATATTATTTTATTGAAATTAATAAAATAAAACGACTTTATCTTATAACATATATATTTTTTAGTATTATAGTTTCACTAAAAGATATTTTACAAAATATTTAAACAACAATATAATGCTTGTAAAAACTTATGGTAGTGCTGTTCATGGCATAGATGCTACAACTATAACTGTAGAAGTTGAGGTTTCGAGAGGTGCTAAATTTTTTTTGGTAGGTTTACCCGACAACGCAGTAAAAGAAAGCCAACAAAGAATAGAATCAGCTTTACGAACAAACGGTTTTAAAATGCCTGGACGTAGAATAGTTATAAACATGGCTCCTGCTGATATTCGTAAAGAAGGCTCTGCTTATGACCTCACGCTTGCTATAGGAATACTTGCCGCATCTGACCAAATAACGACAAACGAATTAGACAAATATTTAATAATGGGCGAACTTTCCTTAGATGGTTCGATACATTCTATTAAAGGAATTTTACCAATATCATTAAATGCTAAAAAAGCTGGTTTTAAAGGGTTTATTTTACCAAAAGCAAATGCAAGAGAGGCCGCAGTTGTTGAAGGATTAAAAGTTTATGGGGTTGAAAATATTAAAGAAGTTATTGATTTTTTTGAAGACCACAGCTCATTAAAGCAGGTTATAGTTGATGCTAAAAAAGAGTTTTTTAACAATACTCACAATTTGGATCTTGATTTTTGTGATGTAAAAGGGCAGGGAAACGTGAAACGTGCCTTAGAAATAGCTGCTGCTGGTGGTCATAATATATTAATGGTAGGTCCTCCTGGAGCAGGAAAAACCATGCTCGCCAAAAGAATACCGTCTATTCTTCCTCCGCTGACGCTTGACGAAGCTCTTGAAACAACTAAAATTCATTCAGTTGCTGGAACTCTTGGTAGTAATACGTCTTTAAATACGGTTCGTCCGTTTAGGTCGCCACACCATACTATTTCTGATGTTGCACTTGTGGGAGGTGGTACTTTTCCTCAGCCTGGCGAAATTTCGTTGTCGCACAATGGAGTGCTTTTTTTAGACGAACTACCAGAGTTTAAAAGAACTGTATTGGAAGTGATGCGACAGCCTCTCGAAGATAGAGTAATAAATATATCAAGAGCAAAATTTACTGTGCAGTATCCTGCAAGTTTTATGCTTATTTCGTCTATGAATCCGTGTCCTTGTGGATATTATAACCACCCAGAAAAAGATTGTGTTTGCTCGCCAGGTGCTATTTCCAGATATATGAACAAAATATCGGGACCTTTGTTAGACCGTATTGATATACATATAGAGGTTGTGCCAGTGCCGTTTAAAGACCTTGCCGAGAAAAGACAATCAGAGGATAGTGAGAAAATAAGAAACAGAGTTATTGAAGCTCGCAAAATACAAACAGAAAGATACAAAGAAAATAAAAACATACATTCTAACGCTCAAATTAGTTCTAAATTACTTCGCAAATATTGTGTTATCTCGCCTGAAGGACTAACACTTTTGAAAACAGCAATGGAACGCCTCGGACTTTCGGCACGTGCCTATGATAGGATTTTGAAAGTAGCAAGAACAATAGCCGATTTAGAAAGTTCCGAAGATGTTAAAACACATCATCTTGCCGAAGCAATTCAATACAGAAGTCTGGATAAAGAATCTTGGGGGCAATAAAAAATAAAATAAACAAGCCAGCAATTGTAAAAAATTAATAAATCTCAAATTTAAAATAATGGAAACAACAAAAAGTTACAAATTTTCGGATATTAATTATAAAATATTAAAAGAAATAATAGATTTTAAACTAGTAAAAGACCGAACAATTTTTAATGAATGGTTTAATTTTAAATTTGAAATTAATGAATATGATGAGGAATATTTAATGAAATTAATAAAATTAAATGAATATAATCTTCAAGATTATGTTGAATATCAATTGCTTGCACATTTTATTAGTCCTCTTTTATATAAAGTATATTTTTTGGGCGACAATTTTAGAGAGTGGTATCAACCCGAAATTTCTGGAATTGTAAATGGAAAAAAATTATATGGCAAACCAGATTTTATGGTTGCATCAGGAATTAGAGAACCAGAAAAACCTTTATTTTTTATTCAAGAGTTCAAAAGGTCTATTCCGAAATCAAATCCACCTTTGGAACAAGTAATTGCACAAATAGCTGTGGCAATGGAAATTAATAAATCTAATATTTTACGTGGTGCTTATAATGTTGGTAGATATTGGCACTTTGTAATATTAAAAAAATTGGCGGAAGGCAAATACGAATATTTTGAATCCGATAGTTTTGATAGTCTTAAAATAAACGATTTAAAACAAATATATATAAATCTGCAAGCTGTAAAACATAAATACTGTAAATAATCGTAGCTACCAAGCTTTAACCTGAATAATTCATAAATTCTTGTTATGAGATGCGTAACAAGAATTTATGAATTAATCAGGCTAAGTTTTTGTGAGTTCTGCATTTTATTAAAAAAAAACATTGTTTAAAAAACCAAAAGAATAAGTTTAAATGGTTAGTTATTTGGATTTTAACAAAGCAATAGTTTACTTCTTTAAATAGGTATTGTATTCGTGAATAAACGAACTATAGAATAATCGTGCAATAAGCCTCGCTCCGTTTGGTGTAAAATGTATAAAATCTTTTGATGCCAATGGTGGGTCGTGAAAAACCCAGCTTGCCATAGAATTCCGTCCTCCCATAGCCTCGTACATATCCCAATACACACAATTGTTTTCAAGTGTAGCGGCACGAATCATGTCTCTAACAATTTCTAAGTTTTCATGAGTTTCGTAACCGTCGTTTACCTTCTGAGACATATCACTTGGTCCAATTACGATTATTGGCGTGTTGTTTGAAATTTGATGTAATAATTTTATTTGATAAGCAAAATATCTTTTATAAGCAATAATATTTGACGAATCATAGGGTACTCTATTGCCACCAAATTGCAAAATAATCAATTTCACGTTTATATTTTGATACATTTGTTGCATTAAATCCAAATCCATTTTGCTAAAAATTAAACCAGAAGAACCTCTAAGAGGTATATTATCAACTGCTACGCCTCTATATCCATCAAAAGCAAAGCCGTATAATTCGGGACTACTTGTTCCGGTAAATTCAAAAGTAACATCTTTTGGAGTTTGTCCAAAATCCCAATTCTCTACAGAAACATAATCTGTTGCACGCAACTCTGTTGTGCTAAACTCTTCTCCGTCTAAGCTAACTTTTAAATTAAAACTTTCGTTGTTGTAACCATAAAACATTCTGCATTGTGTGTATTTTCTCACATTTTCATAAGCAGATGATGAGTGTTCGTATTTTAACCATGCAGTTTGAGGTGTTTTTTGGTCAAATAAAGATTCGTCCAAAACAGAATAAGAACTATCTATTACATTCAAACTGTCAGGACGTTGATAGGGAGTAAAAGAATAAAAATTACCAAGTATTCCAAACCGTTTATGTTCAACAATAGTATCTTTTCTTGGAAAAATAGTGTATCTATGCCAATTATCCGAACTTGAAAGCACCATTGGTTGCTTAAAACCATAAACCTGTTTGGCAGGTAAAAAACCTGGTCCAGTTCCTCCAAAAGCTGCTTGCATTTTATACCTAATATATGAGGTCATTCTATCCACTTCAATTTGGGAATCTCCGTAGTGTAAAATCCTGATAAGATCGTTTGTGTTTCTCAAATTAGCTAAAACAGCAAAAATAGAATCGAGTAAGCTTTTATTACCTTTAGGGAATTCAAGATATTGTGAAATACTGTCAACACGTATAGGAATTGGTTTGTAAACAACAAGAACAGAGTCAATATAAGCAGAGTCCAGAATTTCTACTTCTTCAAAAACAATTGTGTCTTCTTCTATATTAGTAAATTCTACAATATCTGAAATATCTATGGCTTCTTTTTTGGTGAAAAAATCCTCCATAGTAATAAATTTTAAACTAAAGTTATCTGTTATTTTAATTCCATCTTTTGGAAATATCAACATTATGCCTGCAAGTAAAGCAAAAACAGATAGTAAAATTAAGAGTATTTGATGTGGTTTCATTAAGGTTTATTGACAAATAATTATATGTTCGTTGTAGTTTTAAATATTTTCAAATTTTTAAAATCACAATAATACAACAAAATTACCAAAGAAAAATACAAATTTACAATAAAAGTGATTTTTTTTATAAAAAACTAATTAAAAATCAATATCTTTGTACTTTACAAAAAAATATTTCAAGATGTTAAAAAAAATTCATATAATAATTATTTTAATTTTGATAAGTAGTATTACTTACTCTCAATCAAAACAAATTGATGCAGTTAAAATTTCTTCTCAAATTCAAATTGATGCTAATTTTGATGAGCCAGATTGGGAAAATGTACCAATAGCTACCGATTTTGTACAGTACAGTCCTTACAATGGTGCATTACCTTCTCAAAAAACAGAGGTAAAAATAATATATTCAGATGCTGCAATTTATATTTCAGCGATTTGTTACGATACTATACCGCAAGATATCTACACTACTTTGAGCAATAGGGACGATTTGGGACAGGCTGATTATTTTGGTATTTATTTAGACCCATATAACAAAGGACTAACTGCTTATGGTTTTTTTGTTACCGCAGCTGGCGTGCAAGTGGATATAAAATTAAACGAAAGTAGCGAAGACAAAAGTTGGGACGCAGTGTGGGATAGTGAAGTAAAAATTACCAATAAAGGTTGGCAGGTAGAAATGAAAATACCTTATTCAGCTCTTCGTTTTCCTGCCAAAGAAATACAATCGTGGAGTTTAAATATTTATCGCAATGTTCAAAGACTAAGAGAAACAAACACTTGGAACTTTATTGATAAAACAAAATCAGGAAGAACAAATCAATCGGGTGTTTTAAAAAACATCAAGAATATTGACCCACCACTTCGGCTTTCATTTTTCCCTTATCTATCTTCTTACGGAGAGAAAAACACCGAAATTGATAAACCTGGATATTCTGTAATGGGAGGAATGGATGTAAAATATGGTATCAACGAAAGTTTTACTTTGGACATGATGCTAATTCCCGATTTTGGACAAGTTCAGGCCGACGATGCTGTTCTAAACCTGTCGCCCTACGAAACATTTTATAACGAAAATAGAGCTTTTTTTACCGAAGGAATGGAAATTTATAATAGAGGAGGAATTTTTTACTCACGTAGAATTGGAAGACAACCTGGCGGATACTCATCAATTGGCGACAGCCTTAGAGAAGGAGAAGCGATACTAAAAAATCCTATTGCTACTCAAATAATTAATACTACAAAATTTTCAGGAAAAACAAATTCAGGATTTGGTATTGGATTTTTAAATGGAATGACTTTAAACACTTATGCAAAAATTATTGATACAATTTCGGGTAATGAACGAAAAATATTAACAGAGCCTTTTACCAATTATAATGTTCTTGCTATAGATCAGGCATTGGCAAACAATTCGTATATAAGCCTGACAAACACAAATATGTCAGTATTTGGAAATAAATATTATTCAGATGTTACTGCTACTGATGTGAAATTGAGAAACAAAAAAAATTCGTATTTACTTTTTGTACGAGCGACTGTAAGTCAAATTTATAATGATACCAACAAAGCAGACGTAGGTCATTTATATCATATTGCATTTAACAAAACAAATGGAAATTTCAGATTTAATATTACTCACGATATTATTAGCAACAATTTCAATCCTAACGATTTAGGGTATTTGAATAGAAATAATATTATGCTAAATAAAGCAAATATTTCGTATCTAATTTACAAACCATTTTTGTATTTTCTTTATTGGAACAACACTCTTAATTTTAGGCATACAATGCTTTATGAACCTCGTAACTACATAAGCACTCAGTTTATTTTTAATAGTTCAACTACTTTAAAAAATCATCTTTCGCTTGGTTTAAATATAAGTTACACGCCAGATGAAACTTATAATTATTTTGAACCCAGAGTTGAAGACCGAGTTTTTATTGAACCGTCAAAACAATATACCTCTGGCTGGTTGTCGTCTGACTATAGAAAACCTCTTGCTATTAACTTAAATGGAGGATTTTACAGTAGCAATAAATCAACAGATTTGCACCAAAACGGAGGTTGGTTTACAATATCTCCTCGGCTTCGTTTGAGCGATAAATTACTGATAGTTTATAGTTTTAATAATAAATTTGATTTTAATGGTTCGGGATATGTTGGTAAAACATCTGACAACGACACAATCTATTTTGGAGAACGAGATATTAAAACACTTACAAATACATTAAGTGCGAATTATATTTTTAATAACAAAGCATCTTTAAACCTACGCTTGCGACACTACTGGTCTATTGTTGATTACGAAGAGTATTTCACACTGCAAAATGATGGAACACTTAATGTGTTGCCCAGAAGTTATAGGTATATAGAAAACAGTGATATAAATTATAATGCTTTTAGCGTAGATTTAATTTATATTTGGCGTTTTTTACCAGGTAGTGAGCTTTCGTTAGTGTACAACAAAAATATTTTTGTTAACGAAAACACAATTATCAACGATTTTTACGAAAATTTTGACTACATGTATAATCAAAACCCACACTTAAATAGCATTTCATTTAAGCTAATATATTATATTGACTATCAATATTTGAAAAGATAGGTTTAAAAATTTGGCATTTTTCATAAATGCAAATTACTGCGTTATTTTGATTATTTTAA
>JAOZTW010000160.1 GCA_029938985.1 Bacteroidales bacterium
ATCAATTTCTTCGTTACTTTTGAAATATTAAAATGCTCATTTACAAAGGTAAACCTTAATTCTAATATTTCAAAAAAGCCTTGAACTTGACACTCGTGAAAAACACCCTTTTTTTTATTCAAAAATTTATGAGAAAAATAATTCATAAGGTAAACCTTAATTCTAATATTTCAAAAAAGCCTTGAACTTGACACTCATGAAAAACACCCTTTTTTTTATTCAAAAATTTATGAGAAAAATAATTCATATTATAATAATATTATCAACAGCAACTGTACTTGTGGCTCAGTCAACTACTGATACAATAAAAAAATGGGAAATTGGAACTGTAACCAGCTTAACTGTGTCGCAAGCTCATTATAAATACTGGACAACTGGCGGAGAAAATACTTTTGGAATAAACGGATTATTTAATTTACATCTGAATTATCAACATAAACGTCACTCGTTTAGAAATAATTTGGATATGGGTTACGGAGTTCAAAAAATAGGAGAAGAAGAATATAGAAAAACGGAGGATAAATTGGATTTATCTTTCAAATATGGTTATAAAACAATAAATAAATTTTATTTAACTGGCTTGTTTAGTTTTAAAACACAATTTTATGGAGGATTTGAATATGACGCAAAAAATGAACCAACACAAATTTCAGGATATTTAGCTCCAGCATATTTAATATCGTCGGTTGGTGTTGACTATTTAAAAAACAAATATTTTTCAATATACACTTCTCCATTGACCGAAAAAATTACCATTGTAAATAACAGTTTTTTAAATTCTCAGTCGGCTTTTGGTGTTGATTCTGCACAAATATTTCGCAACGAATTAGGAGCATTTTTAAGATTAGAATATCAAAAAGAAGCATGGGAAAATGTAACCATAAATTCAAAGTTAGATTTGTTTTCAAACTACAGTCACAATCCTCAAAATATAGATTTGAATTTCAATATATTAGTGGCAATGAAAGTAAACAAATACTTAACTGTTAATATTACTGCAGAGCTTGTTTATGATGATGATATAAAAATTTTAATAGATAAAGATACTGGGAAAAAAGGACCAAGACTTCAAGTAAAAGAAACACTTGGTGTTGGTTTGTTATTTAATATATAAAAATATTATGAAAAAAAATGGACGTTATGATGCACATTGTCATGTGTTTTCACGAAATATTGTTACCAAAAGACTCGTTTTAATGGCTATAGATGCTCTTAAAAGTTATAATATAAATTTTACTCCAAATGCAAAAGCGGAAAACAAAAAAAATCTTGACAAATTTTTGGAGTTTTTTTTAACAAATAAAAATAGTGAAGCGGTTGTAAAAGATATTTCAAATTTATATGCCAAAGCAGAAAGTGGAGTTGATAAATATATGGCATTAATGCTTGATTTGAAATTTTGTTTCCAAGAAAAATATGAACAAAATGAACATGAAATTAACGAAAACGTTAATAAACACTTTGTTACAATATTTAAAGAATTAAAAAAAGAAAAAAGAGAACTATCTAAAAAAATTGAATTAACAAAAACGATAGATAAAAGTTTATACAATCAATTTAAACAATTTTCGGAAAGTACAAAAGATTTTGATGATTATCAGATAGACTCTATTTTGCATAAAACCACACATTCAACCAAATCGGGTTTTTCTATACAACTCAATGAAATGGAGGATTTAAAAAGACAACTCAAAGATAATTTTTATCCATTTCTTGCTGTTGACCCAAGAAGAAAAGATATTAAAAAATTGATTATTAAATATGTAGGTAAAGGAAAGGTGTTTTCGGGGATAAAATTATATGCTCCAAATGGATATTCTCCAACCGACCCAGTACTTTTTGAATCAAAACAAGAACCTAAGTCAGATGAAGATTATTCTATTTATCAATATTGTATCAATAACAGAATTCCAATAATAGCACATTGTTCTTCTGGAGGATTTTCTAATTTAGTGCAACAAGTTGAAATAAAAGGATTAGTAATGCCAGACGCAGAAATTAATGACGATACTCAACCAATTGAACCATTAAATGGCTTGGTGAAGTTTAATACCAATTTTATTGCAGATGGTTTTTTTGCCGCAGTATCAGAACGAGCCAGAGTATTAAATCACCCTAACTTATGGAGAATAGTTTTAGATAAATACAAAGAACTAACTATTGATCTTGCACATTTTGGGGGCAATAGCGAACAGTGGAGAAAAGCAATATTTAAACTCATGATAGCTGAAAACGAAGATGGTAGTTTAAAATATCCGTATTTATATACAGACCTTTCATGTATTACCGACGAACAGATGTTAAAAACAGTCAAGAAGGAGTATTACAATAAAGCGTCTTCGGAGGTGAAAGCAAAATTTATGTACGGCTCCGATTTTTATCTCAATTTAATGTGGTCAAAATCTTTTACTGATTATTTTGAACATTTTACAAAAGTTTTTGGAAACGAAATGAATAAAATTTCTATTAATAATCCAACAACTTTTTTGTTTGGAGAGTTTAAGAAACAAAACCGTAGAAACAAACTAATGTCGCTTAAAACAAAAGCAAATAATACAAATATTAGTTAGCCACTTAGACATATTAAATACCAATTGCCAAACAATTTGCCGTAGAGACAAGGCATGCCTTGTTTCTACGGCAAATTATTCGATAAACTGTACAGAAAATTGTATTTTTGTATTACTGAAAAGTTTTTCAACTTTTCAGTAATTATTTAGTTTCTTTATAAATAAGTGAAAAAGAAAAAATAACTAACCTAAAATGATTTTATTGATTTTTCAATAATTTCAATAGCTTCATAAAGTTGTTCCTCTGTAATAACAAGTGGTGGCGCAAAACGAATAATATGGTCGTGAGTAGGTTTTGCAAGTAGTCCGTTTTCTGCCATTTTAAGACACACATCCATAGCCGTTTTACCATCTTTTGGTCTAATTACTATTGCATTAAGTAAACCTTTACCACGTACTGTTTCAACCATTTCTGATTTTATAGCACTCATTTCTTTTCTAAAAATAATACCAAGTTTTTCAGCTCTTTCAGCTAAATTCTCTTCTTTTACAACCTCCAAAGCCGCCATTGCCACTTTTGCCGCAACAGGATTTCCACCAAAAGTAGAACCATGTTCTCCTGGCTTAATAACAAGCATAATATCATCGTCGGCAAGTACAGCCGAAACAGGCATTACTCCTCCCGAAATAGCTTTACCAAGTATCAATACATCAGGGCGTACACCTTCGTGGTCGCAAGCAAGTAGTTTTCCTGTTCTTGCAATTCCTGTTTGTACTTCATCGGCAATAAATAGTACATTTTTTGCTTTACACATTTCAAAAGCTTTCTTTAAAAAACCATCTTCTGGTACATAAACACCTGCCTCACCTTGAATTGGCTCAACCAAAAATCCTGCTACATTTGGGTCTTCTAATTCTTTGGCAAGAGCATCTAAGTCGTTGTAAGGAATAACTACAAAACCAGGAGTATATGGACCAAAACCTGCTTTTGCATCTGGGTCTGTGGACATTGAAACTATTGTAATAGTACGACCATGAAAATTTCCTTCGCATACAATTATTTTAGCTTTATTTGCTTCAATTCCCTTTACATCGTAAGCCCATTTTCTACACAATTTTAGAGCTGTTTCATCTGCTTCGGCACCTGTGTTCATAGGTAAAAGTTTATCGTAGCCAAAATATTTTGTTGCATACTCTTCAAAATCTCCTAAAACATTGTTGTAGAAAGCTCTTGATGTTAGAGTAAGTTTTTTAGCTTGTTCAATCATTGCTCCAATTATATGTGGGTGACAATGTCCTTGATTAACAGCTGAATATGCCGAAAGAAAATCATAATATTTTTTTCCTTCCACGTCCCAAACAAAAATCCCTTCTCCTTTTTCTAAAACTACTGGTAGTGGGTGATAGTTATGTGCACCAAACTTGTCTTCCTTTTTAATATAATCTTGTGATGTCATTTTTTATTTATATTTTTTGATTAATTATTTTTTTTCAAGTATATAATCATTAAAACCAACAGTATAGAACACTTTATATTCTCCATCAATATCCGAATAGATAAAATAAGCCTCTAAACCATCAATATTGTTTACAATTTCTTTTGCTTTTTCTAAACCTACTATCATACACGCTGTTGCATATCCATCAGCAGTCATGCAATCATCTGCAATAATTGTGGCACTTAGCAAATTATTTTTTGCAGACTTTCCCGTTTTTGGATTTATAGAATGCGAATATTTAACTCCATTTTGCAAATAAAATCTTCGGTAATCACCCGAAGTAGCAATTGCTTTATTGCTTATACTCAGAACAGTTTGGAGTTCTCTTTGTTGTTCGTTGGTGTTTTCAATTGGTTTATCTATTCCTATTTTCCAATTTTTACCCGATTCATTGTTTCCTTTAGTAATCAGCTCTCCTCCTATTTCTATCATGAAATTTTCACAATCAATACTTTCTAAATATTGAGCAATAACATCAACCGCATAACCTTGTGCTATTGCATTGCAATCAAGCATTGTGCGAGGGTCTTTTTTTTCAATTTTATTATTTACAATTTTTATTTTATCAAAACCTATAAATTGTAATAAACTATCAATAATTGTATCGTTTATGTCTGTTTTTTCAGTAAACCCAAAACCATAGGCGTTTATTAGTGGAGCTACGGTTATGTCAAACATACCATCAGTGTTTTGCGATATTTCCATCGCCTTGTCAAAAACAGTTTTAAAATAACTATCTAATTCTACTTCCTCGTTTTTATTTACTTTATCTATTATAGTTCCCTCAATATAAGTAGATAACGACATGTCAAAATTATTTAGAATAGAATCAAATAGAGGTTTCAACATTTCTTTTTTATCGTAGATAATGCTATATGTTGTACCTTGTGTTTCTCCAAAAATGTTGCGATACTCTTTTGGGGCTTGACAAGCATGCAAAAAAACAAAAATTGTTAGCAATAGTATTATTATACCAATTTTTTTTTCTTTCATTTTTATATTATTTACCAAACAAAGAATCAACAAACTCTACTTTATTAAATATTTGTAAATCTTCCATTTGCTCGCCTATTCCAATGTATTTTACAGGTATTTTAAATTGGTCGGATATTCCTATAACAACTCCACCTTTTGCTGTACCATCTAATTTTGTAAGAGCCAGAGCCGTAACTTCGGTTGCCTTAGTAAATTGTTTTGCTTGTTCAAAAGCATTTTGTCCAGTAGAACCGTCAAGAACCAGTAAAACCTCGTGTGGAGCATCTGGTGCAAATTTTTGCATAACACGCTTAATTTTAGAAAGCTCGTTCATTAAATTTACTTTATTATGAAGTCGCCCAGCTGTATCAATAATAACTATATCTGCATTATTTGATTTTGCCGATTTTATGGTATCATAAGCAACCGATGCTGGGTCTGAACCCATTGATTGTTTAACAAGTGTAACACCAACACGTTTTGTCCAAATTTCTATTTGGTCAATTGCAGCTGCTCTAAATGTGTCTGCGGCACCTATATATACATTTTTTCCAGATTTTTTAAATTGGTAAGCTAATTTTCCTATCGTGGTAGTTTTTCCAACTCCATTTACGCCAACCACCATAATCACATAAGGATTACCCGATTCCGTTGTATAGTCTGCTTCAAATTCGTTGGAGTGATTTTCGTCCAAAAGACTTGCTATTTCTTCTCTAAGTATTTTATTTAATTCTTTTGTATTAAGGTATTTATCCTTAGCAACACGTTTTTCTATTCTATCAATTATTTTTACAGTAGTTGACACACCAACATCAGAAGTTATCAGTACCTCCTCAAGGTCGTCTAAAACATCATCGTCAACTTTTGTTTTGCCTGCAACTGCTCTTGATAGTTTCTGAAAAACATTTTTTTTTGTTTTTGATAAACCCTCGTCTAATTTTGCTTTCTTTTTCTTATTAAATATTCCAAAAAGTGCCATATTATATAATATTAATTAATAGTTCATTTGAGGCGACAAATATAAATAAAGCTCACTTCAAAAAGAAATAAAGCTTTTAATTTTTTAATATTTGTTTGAGAAAACAAAAATCATTTTAAAATATTGATTATAAAAAATTTACAAATAATAGTATAATAGTCATTTAATCTGTATTTTATAATAATTGAATTTGCAAAACATGAGTGCTAATAAATAATGGGCTATAGTATTTTTGTTTATAATATTTTTGTTGAACATTAGGCTTTCCAGTCAAATAAACAGGGTTTGTTAATAAAAAGTGAAAAATAATAATACAAATCTACTGTAAAGAACGATTCAATTATACAATATTGCAATGATAAAATTATATGACTACAAACCAATAGATTAAAGAAATACAGGCGTTTTTTATAAGTGTAAAGTACATGGCATTTTTATTTTTTAAATACCCAAGTTGACTAATAAAATCTTGGCTCTTTACTCTGGCAATTTTTTTAACACCTGATTTAATTGCTATTGACGAAACTGTTTCGTCAATCCATGTTTGCATTTCTACACTTACTCCAAATTTAAAATTAACAGCATCAGATAAGTATCCCTTTGTTGGATATTTATCAAAAAATGTTACTAATTTTAACATTAATTCCTTCAAATCTTCTTCTTCCATTAGTTAGGTTTCCTCCGTCCATTCTTCGGAAATTATTTTGGCTTCTTCGTAACGAGAGAACGTAACAAACTTATTTTTATATAGTTATTATTTATTGCTCATTTGTGGTTGTTTATATAGTTAGTGAAAATGAAATAATAAGTAACTCCAAAATACGCCGTTTTTTTGTTCTTCTATTATTTAAACAAATCTGCAAATAGCAAGCTATTTAATGATATTTTTTAAATTTTCAAAAGGGCAAAATAAACAAGTAGATTTGGGTTAATTATTTTTTCTTTTTCACTAAGTGTATTAATAATTTTATATAATACTGGGTTTTTATGAATACCCATAACTGTTATTTACGGCCTGTAAATTATTGTGTTTTCCATAAATTTTAGGAAGCCCTATTTATTCAAAAAATTAAGTTCTTCAAGCATGAAATTATTTTTTAAGTCAACAGAAAATAATTTTTTCTTATCATTGTAATCATAAATATTGTTATTATCAGAGTCTTCAAGTGTTGTGAAATATAATTTGCCATTTTCAATTATTCCTTTCCACGATACTAAATTTTGATTATCTGGCGACAATTTCAACAACTTACTACCATCTGTTCTACAAACATATAACGAAGAAATATCGTAGTAATCAATTTTTTTATCTTTGTTGCTGTCAGTATCTTTTATTTCTAATAAAATATATTGTTTTCCATATTTAATATAATATGCTCTCAAAAAATGAAAACTATATATTCTAATATTTTTTTTGGTAAGAAAAGTATTTTTTTCTGATTTAATATTTTGAAAAATTAAATTGGAAAAATTTCCATAATAACTATCCATTCCATAATCTGCGTTGTATTCATATCTGTAACTTTCAGAATACGAATAATCGTAACTCCCTCTCCAAGAACTACTTCGCTCTGGTTTTTGAAAAACACTAATTGGAAATATTAAATAATTGGTAGAATCAAATATTACAGGAAGTTCTAATTCCAAAATCTCTGATTTTAAACCATTTGTATTATTATTTGATACAGTATCCTGCTCATTGTTACGACTTACATCTCTTATACTTTCGTTTATATCGAAACAATTAATTGAAAATAATGTTATAGTTATTAGAAAAACTGTTATTTTTAATTTAGTTTTCATTTTTCCTGATTTTTTATTTGTTAGTGAAAAAGAATAAAGAAGTAACTTCAAACTACAACTTTATTTTGCCCTTTTACGGCTTTGAAAAACACTTAAATAGCTCGCTATTATGCGTTTATATTCAAATTGTAAAAGAACAAAAAAAGACGTATTTTGAAGCAACTTATTATTTCATTTTCACTTAATAATTTTATCTAAATCAATTAAAAGCACTTCGCAACTTTTGTCGTCAAACTCTTCATTCAAAATAAACCATTTGCCTTCTAAAACAGGGTCACATGGATATTCTCTTTCAAATTCTCTTTCAAATTGCATTTCCATAGTTTTAGGATTGTAGCCAAACAACTGGGTATCACTTGCAAACCATATAATATCTTTGTATAAAAAAGCTCCTCCAACAATATTTTCTCCATCTAAATCAATATTTTCAACCAATTGCCCATCGTTTTTATTAAAAATATACAAACCATTATCTCGGTGTGGAGCATAAAAATTATCTCCATAAATAACAGGTGCTTCTTCAAAACCAGAGCCACAACCATTTTTTATTTCATCTAATTTAATTTTCCACACCTCTTTGCCAGTCTTAGCATTTACACAAAAAAGCCTTGCACTCCAACTTGGTAAAATATAGTTATTTCCATCTTTGGTTACACCAAAACCACTTGTTTCTCCCACATCTTTTGACCATAATCTTTTTTTATTTTTCAAATCGTAGCAAAACACAGTACCATTAAATTTTGAATATATTAATTTGTTATCAACAATACTTATGTCGTATTCTAAATCTTTTCCTTTTATGGTATGTTCTATTTCTCCTGTTTCTTTATTTAAAAGAAAAATACGGTCATCGAAAGCATAAATCACAAAACCACCAATTAATTGTGGTGCAAGTTGCATTGCCCATTTAGAATCTAAATCTGTTTCCCAAACAACACTCATATCGCTCATTCTGAATTTATAAGCACTATAATTATCTGCACTATGAATATAATCTCCATCTAAAATAAAAACTCTTAAATTGTTAAATTTATTTCCAAGTTCTAATTTATTTATATCGTTTGTGTTGTCAAAAGAAAAACTACATAAATCTTTTTTTTCACCAGATTTCATATTACTCAAATAGTACATAGTGCTATCAATTACCTGAAATTCATCGTTTGCGATTATTACACTATTGTCTGGAACTGTTTGTGCGTTTGCAAATATAGGAAATAATATTGCAAATAATAGGATTTTAATTTTCATTGTTTTTTAAATATTAAAATTAATAATTGAATTTGAAATGATAAGTGAAAAAGAAAAAATAATTAACTCCAATCTACTTGTTTATTTTGCCCTTTTAAAAAATTTAAGAAGTCATTAAATAGCTCGTTATTTGCAGATTATTAAATTTTTAAAAGAACAAAAAAACGGTGTATTCTGTGGTTATTTATAAATACCGCTGTTAATTTTGAATATGAAGGTTTTTAAAAAATAAAAATAATATACTGAAAAGTCGGGAAAACTTTTATAGTAATAATTAACTATCTGATATTCAAAGTA
>JAOZTW010000161.1 GCA_029938985.1 Bacteroidales bacterium
TGCTTACGCATTTACATATAATCTTATTATTTAGCATGTTACAAATATATAAACAGGTAAAAACTTTTGTATGGGTACTTACATTCTAATAATTATTCCGTAAAACATTGAAATTGTTGGCATATCTTTTTATTTTAATGCTGAATTTAGTATTCATTTTGCAATTTTTCTTTCTTTACATATTTGTTTTCACTTAAACGGCAAATATAATTTTATATTTTAAAAAAATCAAGATTTAATTTGATTTCTCTTTTGTCTTTTTGCTGTGAACCATATTGTTTGGCACAAGTCCATGGACTTAGCGTTCTTTTTATGTTTGATAATTTTAGTTCTAATTTGTTTATTTTGTACTGCTTATCTTTACCAACATTTATTGGGGGACAAATAAGTCCACTCAATATGTTGTTTGTTGTGTTTTTTATTTTTCAAATATACTATTTTTTATTTAATAAAACCAAATGTAGAAAAATATTATTCTACATGATGTTTTTTTCGCAATTAATTTTCACCAATTTTTTAATATAATAGTCAAAGATAGACTTAACAGAATCTAAGACAAAATTAGATAAGTCTTCAAGCCTTTCTTTCTTTAAAATTGGTTTTGTTAAAATGTCTCTGATTATTTTTAATTTATCTTTAATAAATAAAGCCTTGATTTTTTAGCTTTTAGGAGTACCCATTAGAAAACAAAGACTAATTTTTTAGTTTGAAAATATTTCTCTAAAAACCTCTTCTACTTTGCCCACAAAAATAATATCAATATTAAATTGTGTTCTTGACATAGATTTTTTATTATATTTAGAAATATATATTTTTTTAAAACCGAGTTTTTGAGCCTCTGTAATTCTTTGTTCTATTCTGTTTACAGGACGAATTTCTCCCGACAAGCCAATTTCGCCAGCAAAACAAACTCCTTTTGAAATTGCTATATCTAAATCGGAAGATAAAATAGAACATATTACTGCTAAGTCAATTGCGGTGTCGTTAACTTTTATTCCTCCAGCTATATTCAAAAACACATCTTTGCTCGAAAGTCTAAAACCAGCACGTTTTTCCAAAACAGCAAGTAACATACTTAGTCGTTTGGTATCAAAACCAGTGCAACTTCTTTGAGGTGTACCATAGGCTGCCGTACTTACAAGAGCTTGTACTTCAATCAAAAAAGGTCTAATACCTTCAATACTTGCCGAGATACTTACGCCACTCAAATCCTCGTCGCCTTGCGACATGAGCAACTCCGATGGATTAGATATTTCTCGTAAACCATCATTTTTCATTTCAAAAATTCCTATTTCAGAAGTAGAACCAAAACGATTCTTGGTGGCACGTAAAATTCTGTACATAAAATTTCTATCGCCTTCAAATTGAAGCACGGTATCTACAATATGTTCCAATATTTTGGGACCAGCAATATTTCCCTCCTTATTTATATGACCAATTAGTAAAAAAGGAATATTTTTTTGTTTTGCAAACCTCAAAATGCTTGCTGTACATTCTCTTATTTGCGACACACTGCCAGGGGAGGATTCTATTTTGTCGGTCTGAATTGTTTGAATAGAATCGATGACAACAATATCAGGATTTATATTTTTAATGTGTGAAAAAATATTTTCAAGAAGTACTTCGCTAAGAACATAACAACTTTGAGAGTCGTTTTTAATTCTATCTGCTCGTAGTTTTAATTGTTGCGGACTCTCTTCGCCAGATATATATAATGTTTTTAATTTCAAATTTAGGGCAACCTGTAATACAAGTGTTGACTTCCCTATTCCTGGTTCGCCTCCAATAAGTACCAACGAACCAGCTATTAAACCTCCACCAAGTACACGGTTAAATTCTACATTATTTGTATTAATCCGTTTTTCTATTTTAAAATCAATTTCAGAAATTAGTTTTGGTTTTGTCTTTTTTTGAGAATCAGAAACCGAACTTCCTCCTTTTTTTTGTATAACAATTTCTTCCACAAAAGTGTTCCACTCTCCACATGAAGGACATTTTCCTGTCCATTTAGGAGAAGCTACACCACAATTCTGACAGAAATATTCTGTTTTTTGTTTTGCCATTTTTTCATTATTAAAAAAACAAATTTACTTGTAATTATTCATAAATAAAAATAAAATTAAGAATTTTTCACAAAGCAATAATTTTGGGAGTTAAAATATATAAAAAAAAACCTGTCAGATTTTAAAAATCTGGCAGGTTTAGTGAAATATCAATTAATTTTTTATTAATTTTTCGGTATAAATACCATTTGTTGTTTTTATAGTAATAAAGTAAATACCTGCATTCCATTCAAATACATCAATTTCTGAATTTAAAGAATTAGGTTTGTTTTGATAAATTTGTTGACCAAGATAATTAAAAACTGAAATTTGTTTTATATTACTATTTGCCTTAATTTGAACTATATTAGAAACTGGATTTGGAAAGAAATTTATGTCATCTGAAACCACATTTATATTTTCAACACCCGTAATGTTAACTGTGTAGTCGTGAGTATCTCCAAAATAAAATAAAGTGCAAGCATCGTCTCCAGTCATTGCAGGCTCCAACGATTTTAAGCGAATTCTCATACGATGTTCTCCTAATTGAGCAAATTCGTTAATATGTAATGTGTCTGAAAACGAAGCAGGAATTAATTCTTCTGTTGAATAAACAAATTCGTTGGAATTATTAAACTCGCCATCACTATTATAATCAATCCAAATTGCAAAATGATTCCAATCAGCATTATTATTTGTTACTGTCCAATCAAAAGTTTCTCCTCGTTCTAAATCAAATTTTTGTGATGAATAATCAGAAACAATTCCTAATTCTTAATTTCAAACTCTACTCTTCTGTTTAGTTTTCTCCCCTCTTCTGTTTCATTAGAGCCAATTGGTTTGTCGGAGGAATAACCTGAATGACTTAAATTATCACTTGAAACTCCTTTACTTATTAAATAGTCAACCACAGATTTAGCTCTTTTTTCCGAAAGTTTCATGTTGTCATCATAATCTCCTGTATTGTCGGTATGTCCTGATATTTCAATTTTCATTTTTGGATTTGTTTGTAAGTACATAGCTATTTTGTCTAATTGTTTATATGATGATTTTTTTAGTTTTGATGAAGCATAATTAAACTCAACATCTGTTAGAATTACTTTCTCTCCATTTTTAACTTTTTTCATTATAATTTCAATAACAACTTCATTGGTTTCATTGTTTTTTGGAATATCAAATTTTTGAGAATGAAACATATAATTTTTTGAATTAGCGATTAAATTAAACCCATTTCCAATGTAAATATTTGTTTCAAGTATTCCTTTAGATGCAGTACTATTAATTATAGATTTATAATCACTTGTCATAATCTCTATTTTTGCATCAATTAGTTTACCTTCTTCATTTTTCACTATCAGTTTAAGCATTGTTGTACTAAAAAAAATATCTGATAAATCTACTTTATAAATGTCCATATTTCCATATCCGTTTTTTCTGTTTGAACTCAAAAAAGCTTGTTTTTCTTTTGGAGAAACCACAAAAAACATATCATCGTCAGGTGTATTAATTGGTGAACCCAAATTTTGAGCTTGCGACCACTCATTTTTACCTGATTGTTTTGTGGTAGAAAAAACATCGTATCCACCCATACTATTATGACCATTTGATGCAAAATACAAAGTTCTTCCGTTGGGATGTAAAAACAAACCTTTTTCATCATATTTTGTGTTAACACTATTGCTCAATTTTTCGGCTTTTTTCCAATTTCCTTTTTTGTTTTTTTCTGAATAATAAATATCGTAATTATCACCTTTTTTATTAGTAGAAAAATAAATAGTGTTACCATCTTTGCTAATAACAGCTGAGGATTCATGAAAATTTGAATTTATCTGTTTTGGTAAAATCTCCGTTTTTGATTTTTCTTTTAAAAACAAATCTCCTCCATTTGAAGAATTATATAAAATTGAATAATTATCATTTAAAGCCACAAGAGCATCATGTTCCGAATATTTCATGTCTGTGTTGTAAAGACTTACAGTTTTGTTCGAGTAAATATAAATATCCTCGTAGTTTTGAAAATCAAGTGAATCTATTAAATCTGGTGCAATATTACCTTCTTTTTTTCTTGAAGTAAAGATAATTTCATTATCTTTAATCAGCACAGGCGAATGCTCAGAACTTGCAGTATTTATTATTTCTCCAAAATTGCTAACCTTATTTTCGTTTGGTTCATTCATCAACAACAGAGCAGTTTCACACTCATAAATTCTTTTATCCGTTTTTTTATTCCATTTTACTTTTTTATAAAAAGGAATTTCATTTTTAAATTCGTTGTAGGTATCAATAGCTTTTTGAGTTTGATAGTCTTTTTGATATGCCATTGCAAGATAGTAATTTACAGTAGTTTTTTCTTTGCCTTGTAGCTTTTTTGAAATCAAAAAATACTTTATTGCTTCAGGTTCGTTGTCTGAAAATAAATAACATAAGGCAATTTTAAAATTTAATTTTGAATTATTAGGATTAAAATTATTTGCTTTCAAATAAAATGGATAAGCTAAACTATATGCTCCTCTTCCAATTAAATAATATTTATCTCCTTCCTCAATTTGCTTTTTTGCTGTTTTTAAACCATTGGGGTTATCAGCAAAATTTTTATTGATAAAATCTACATTTGTTTGTCCAAATATTTGATTAACAATTAACAATACGATAATACAACTTATTATTTTTTTCATTTTTTCAAATTATTTTTCATAATATTTTTTCAAAATTACAAAAAAAACACAAATAATTAAATATTTTAATATATTTGTAAAAAGTTTAATTAAAAATTATCAATATTCTATGTCATCTTTAACTGAAATTACAGGAAATTTAGGAATTAAAAATGCTAATCATCTTTTAAGAAGGTTAACTTTTGGAGCATCAAAACAAACAGTTGATTATTATTCAACCAAAACAGCATCAGAAACTATAAATGATTTTTTTGCAGAACAAACCACACCTACTCCACCAATTGACCCATTAACTGGTTCAACTTGGCTGAGTCCAAAACCAGACCCAATGATTAATAGTGAAGAATATTTGTTGCATAAATATTTTCAATCATGGCATTTAGAACAAATGAGAAAATCAAAAGCTACTGCAAAAGAACGACTCACATATTTTCATCATTGCTTGCTTCCTGTACAACAATCGGTAGTGCGAGCAAGTGCAGAAATATATTATCAAAATACTCTTTACCGTTTTTTGGCATTTGGAAATTATAAACTTTTGATAAAGAAAATTTGCATAGACAATGCAATGCTTCATTATATAGATAATTGTTTGAACGAAACTGGTAGTCCTAATGAAAATTTTGCCAGAGAGCTAATGGAATTATATACAATTGGTAAAGGACCGTTAATTGAAGAAGGAGATTATACTAATTACACTGAAGATGATATTAAAGAAGCTTCAAAAGTTTTGTCTGGTTACAAAACAGATGTAGATTTTGCTACAATTGATGATGATACTAATATTCCAAGAGGTTTTGTGAAAATTAATGATAATAAACAGGCATATTTGCATAATGCAGATATTAAAACTTTTAGTGATAAATTCTCAAACACACAAATTCAACCAAACGAATTGATTGATAATTATGCCTCCGAAGAAGCTGTTCTTGATGAGTTAGACCAACTAATAAATATGATATTTGCACAAGAAGAAACTGCTAAGTTTCTGTGTCGCAAGATATATAGGCACTTTGTATATTACAAAATAACCGATGAAATAGAACAAGATATTATTACTCCATTGGCACAAACATTTAGAGACAATGATTATGAAATAATGCCAGTTTTTGAACTTTTGTTTAAAAGTCAACATTTTTTTGATGTAGATAATTCGGAGACAACAGAAGACCATATTGGAGCTATGATAAAATCTCCTATTGACTTGGTACTTGGCACTTTAAACTTTTTTGAAATTGAAATACCAACTACCACAGAAGATAATTATTTGGCATATATTGGCGGAATATTAAATTTTATTGAAGAACAAGACATGAATTTTTACGAACCAATTGATGTTGCAGGCTATCCACCTTATCATCAAACACCTACCTACCATAGATATTGGATTTCGGCAGGAACAATTGGTTATCGTTATCGCTTTGCGGCAAACTTAGTTAGTGGCACAAATAACAATGGTAAAGATATTGGTTTTAAGTTAGATATAGTAGATTATGTAAATAATAACATTTCCGACCCTTCAAACACCAATACTATTGTTAAAGAACTTACAGATTATATGTTTCCAATAGAAATACCTCAAGAACGTTTTGATTATTTTGTTGATATATTGAGTGATAAACTTTCAAATGAAAATTGGCAAAACGAATGGGAGGACTATAAAAACTCTAAAGATGATTTAGGTGTTCGTATGCAATTAGAAAAATTAATTATTGCTCTTATGCAATCACCAGAATATCAATTATTTTAATATAAAGGACACTCATAAAAATTCAATTATTTTCGTTATTATAAATTATTAAAATACTAATATACAGAAGTAAACTTTAATAATTTTTAATGCCTTAATTATTGAGTTTCTATATGTACACAAAATTTATTCTCAGACTTACTAAAATAAATAAAAATGAATAGACGACAATTTGTAAAAAAAATATCAGTACTTGGAGCAGTACCTTTTTTAATTAATGGGCTACCATTCAGTGTGTTTGGCAAAAATACCATTTTAGAGCAATTACTCGAAAAATCAGATAATGACAATATTTTAGTAATGATTCAATTGCATGGAGGGAATGATGGATTAAATACCTTTGTACCTTTAAATCAATATAGTAATTATTATAATCAACGAGCAAATGTAGCTTTACCTTACAAGGGAAAAAGAAAAATATTGGAGTTGGACAAAAGTCTTATAGATACGCAACAGCTTGCACTACACCCAGATATGTTTGGTATTAAAGCTCTTTATGATGCTCAAAGTGCTACTGTTGTACAAAATGTTGGTTATGAAAACTATAACATGTCGCATTTTAGAAGTAGAGACATTATGTTTATGGGAGGAGGGTATAACGATATGTTTGAATCTGGTTGGATTGGTAGGTTTTTAAATTATGAAAATCCAGGATACCCAACTGGTTATCCATCAACAAGTAAACCCGACCCACTTGCATTAGAACTTGGAGATACTGCTTCGTTGGCATATCATAGAGCAAATGGTATAACTATGGGATTATCCTTGGCAAGTCCTCAAAGCTTCTACGACCTTATTTCTGGTGTAGGAATAAATCCGCCAACAAGTTTTCCTGACAGCTACTATGGTTCTGAATTAGAATATATTATGCAAATGGAATTACAAGCAAATTCTTATGCTGAAAGGTTAAAGACTGTTTATGACAATGGAGTAAATTCAACTGGTGTAGATTATCCAAAATTGTATCCCTTAAATGCTCCTACACAATTTAAAAAGAACCACTTATCAGAACAATTCAAAATTTTATCAAAGTTAATTAGTGGAGGTTCGGGAACAAAAATATACATTATAAGAATTGGCGGTTTTGATACTCACGCCGACCAAGTTGAGAAACATGATAATTCTCTTGGACGACATGCTGCCTTATTGTATCATTTATCTTCTTCGGTAAAAGCATTTTACGATGATTTAAACAAGTCAGGAAACGACCAAAAAGTACTAACAATGACTTTCTCGGAGTTTGGACGACGTGTTTATTCAAATGCAAGTTATGGAACAGACCATGGTAAGGCTGCACCCGTAATGCTTTTTGGACCTGGACTAAAAGGCGGAGTTATAGGTAACAATCCTGATTTGAATGATTTAGACAAAGGTAATTTAAAATATGATATTGATTATAGAAGAATTTTTACTTCTATTTTACAAGATTGGCTTGGAGCAAGTTCTTCGGCTTTAAATGAAGCATATTTTGATGGTTTTGAAGACCAAAAATTAGATTTATTTGGAACAAAAGCAACTTCTGAAAAAGATAATACAAACAATATTAGCAAATTAGAAAACTGTTATCCAAACCCTGTACAAAATAAGGTAACTTTTAAATTCTATTTGGCTAATGCCGAAAATGTTAAAATTTATATTAGAAATTCGGCTGGTGATGTAATAAATACAGTAGTAAATGAGAAACGAGTAAAGGGAAATCATGAAATTATTACCAACTTAACAGGCTTAAATACTGGCATTTATATTTACACATTTGAAGCAGGAAAAAATAAAATGGCAAAACAATTAATAAAAATGTAAATATTAACATATAGTAGTTTTATGGAATTGCTTTACACCTTAAAATTTAGTTATTTATAAAAAAGCTATCCAACTAAGGTTGAACATCGCTATCTATCAAACAATTGTATATAAACTGTTGGTCTGGCTTTAAACTTACCAACAGTTTATATACAATTGTTTAATAGATAAATGACTATTTAATCCAAAGTGAGTGAGGTGTTAAAAGTTCGTAGTATGTTACATCACACTGCCAAGTATATGATTACAAACACCTATGCCTGACATATCACAAGGACTTCCCGAAGCTCCTTCTTTGCAATCACAACCAATAATATTATTATTAGAATCAAAAATAAAACCACAGCATTTGCATGGATTTCCATTACATGAATGCGAAATAACATAAAAATCACGCTCGTAAGCAAATGTTTTTTCAAGAGGGTTTCTTTTTTCTTTTAGTTCCAAAGCGGTAATATATTCCTTGCCCTGCATATCTACTACGGTGAAATACATATATTGATGATGCTGATCATTTTTAGATATTTCTTCTATTTTAAAATCCTTTAATTCTTTTACACTAAAGGTAAAATTTAAAAACTCCTTTACGTCTTCCAAAATAAACTCTACATAATCTTCCTTCAACTCGTAAAGTGCTAAACCTTCATCGGTAGAATCTACTATTTTTTCGGTAGAAATCTTAAGCCCATTATCATTTAAGCTACTTTTTTTATCACAAGAAGTAACAAAAATTATAACAACAAGTACTAATACTAATAATCTGAAATTTGTTTTCATAGTTTAAAATTTAAAAAGTTAATATAGTATTACTTCAAGTTTATAATGTCTATTAAAAACAGGCATTATAAAATTTACTGGAATAGTTGGATTATAAAAAGCACATCAGAGACATTATACACTTGAAGTAACAATAGTTTTAAAATGCAAAAAAAAAAAAAAAAATGAATAAACCAAATTTTTTTTCATTTTTTTTGTTTTCCAAAAATAAAATTCATATATTTGTATTTAAAAAAATAATTATTATGAAAAAGAAT
>JAOZTW010000778.1 GCA_029938985.1 Bacteroidales bacterium
AAATAAAAATAACATCGCTTAAATTGGTTAATTATTTATTTTAATATGCCTAATGAAAAAGAATAAATAACGAACCCCAATCTACTTGTTTATTGCCCTTTTAAAATTTTTATTAATATCATTAAATAGCTCGCTATTTGCAGATTTGTTAAAGTAATAGAAGAACAAAAAAACGGCGTATCTTGGAATTTTATTATTTCATTTTCACTTAATTTTTAAATACACTTTATAATATTATGGCTAAGAAAAATGTAATTATTATTGGAGCAGCAGGAAGAGATTTTCACAATTTCAACACATTTTATAGAGGAAAAGAAGAATACAATGTTGTAGCTTTTACAGCAGCACAAATTCCAGATATTGATGGTAGAAAATATCCTACAGAACTTGCTGGAGAACTTTACCCAGAAGGAATTCCTATCTATGCAGAAGAAAATTTAACAAGATTAATTAAAGAGCTTGAGGTAGATACTTGCGTATTTTCTTACAGCGATATTCCTTATAAAGCATTGATGAACAAGGCTGCTTTGGTAAATGCAGCTGGTTGTAACTTTGCATTGCTTGGAACAAAAGACACAATGATTAAAAGCACAAAACCTGTAATTTCTGTTGGTGCAGTACGTACTGGTTGTGGTAAAAGTCAAACTTCACGTAGAATTATTGAATTACTTATGGCAAAGGGCTTAAAAGTAGTTGCAATACGCCACCCAATGCCTTACGGAGACCTTGTAGCTCAAAAAGTTCAACGATTTGCTACAGTTGAAGACTTGGCTCTTCACAAATGTACTATTGAAGAAATGGAAGAATACGAACCACATGTAGTAAGAGGTAATGTAATTTATGCCGGTGTTGATTATGAAGCGATTGTAAGAGCCGCAGAAAACGACCCAGATGGTTGTGATATTATTCTTTGGGACGGAGGAAATAATGATTTTCCATTTTACAAATCCGACCTGACAATAACAGTTGTTGACCCACACAGACCTGGACACGAACTTAACTATTATCCAGGTGAAACTACTTTAAGAATTGCAGACGTTGTTGTTATCAATAAAGTAGTAACTGCTTGTCCAGAAGATATTTTAACTGTAAGACAAAATATTCAAAAAGTAAATCCAAATGCAATAGTAGTAGATGCAGCATCGCCAATAAAAGTAGATAATCCTGAACTTATTAAAGGAAAAAGAGTACTTGTAGTTGAAGATGGACCAACACTTACTCATGGAGAAATGAAAATTGGTGCTGGTGTAGTTGCGGCTGATAAATATGGTGCGGCAGAACTTGTATGTCCTCGAAAATATGCTGTTGGAAAACTTGCTGAAACTTTTAAAATTTATCCTAATATTGGAACAATACTTCCTGCAATGGGATACGGAGACGAACAAATTAAAGACCTTGAAACTACTATTAATTCTGTTGATTGTGATGCTGTTGTTATAGGTACTCCAATGGATTTGAATAGAATTGTAAATATTGAAAAACCTAACACAAGAGTTTATTACGACCTTCAAGAAATAGGAACTCCTAACTTAGAACAAGTTGTTAATGAATTTGTTGAAAAATTATAACTATTTTTGGCATTTTTAATACATAAATATTTATCAAATTTTGAATCGTGTTATTTTTATAACACGATTTTTTTGGCTATTCATCTAAGTTTAGATTTGCAAACAATCCAATGCTTTTGGATAATTTCCTTGTTGTATATAAACTGCTCCCATATTATTCAGACATGTTGAAAATACCTTCTTTTTCACCTATCTGGTTAACTATAATATAAAATTGTTTTAAATAATCTACCACAATTGCATACTCTCCTTTTGACCAGTAATACTTTACAATAAGTCGCAAACTTCCTGCTTTTCCATTCAAAAAAGAAAGTGTGTCTGCCAGTTTTTTGGCTTTTGTTGCATAAGCAAAAGTTTCATTAATATCATTTTTTATATATTGATGTGCAATATCTAAAAGCAAATTTACCGTCAAAGTGTCTTCTTTGCTGTGTTTTTCGAGTACATTTTTTAAGCTATCAATTTTTGTTGTTTGTGCAGACACAACAAAAATTTGAAAATTAAAAATTATGAGTATTATTATTGATAAATATATTTTCATTTAAAAACTGGTTTTTTATGGGACTAAAATAAATAATTCAAGTTTTTTGGCGTTTTTCACAAGTGTAAAGCACAAGGCATTTTTATTTTTTAAATACCGCAGTTTACTTATTGTAAATGAGGATTTTAAAATAATTAAAATAACGCAGTAATTTGCATTTATGAAAAATGCCAGTTTTTTAAATACTTAGTGAAAATGAAATAATAAGTAACACCAGAATACGCCGTTTTTTTGTTCTTTTAATAATTTAATAATCTGCAAATAGCGAGCTATTTGCAGATTATTAAATTTTTTAAAAGGGCAAAATAAACAAGTAGGTTGGAGTTAATTACTAAAGTTTTTGCTTTCATAATAATATAATTATCAAACAGTTGTAATTATACTACAAAAAGATAATCTATTAAAAATCAACACATTAACAATCAACAAAAACACTTAATCGACATAATGTCAGTATTTTACAAGTAGTATTACAAAAAATT
>JAOZTW010000779.1 GCA_029938985.1 Bacteroidales bacterium
TTATTTAAAAACTACAACTATCTAATAATCTGACAATTATGAAGGCAAAAACTTTTGTAACATAATTAATGAAAAAACGGATTAAAAGAAAATAAAATAAAGCGAATCATTTACGATTCGCTTTATTTGGGCACAATGGTTTGCTCCAGTTTTCAAAAAACAATTTTTTGGAATTATCAAAAAAGAAGTTCGAAAAATGTGTCATTATTTCATTTTCACTAATAACTAAAACTTATAAAATATCCGCTATGTTTTCTGATATTTAAAACAGTATTGTTATCAAAAATTAAATATTGAGCTTTAATTCCAATGAGAACAGCATTAATAATTGGTGTTTTATTAAGATTTATTGATTTTATTTTTTGGATTGGATTTTCTAAGGGGTAGTTTATTTCATATACAGTATTATCTGTTTCTAAATATTTTTTCAAATCATTTCTCAACAAATTTGCTGCTCTTTGTTTTTCCTGCACTAAGTCAGATGGCGTGATTTCATTTTTTAACATTTTAAGCCAATTTGTTTTATCTGAAAAATGTTTTTTTAAATCAACTTCAATTTGTCCAGCAAGTTCTCTGTATGGTGTTTTAGCAAGTACAATTGCTTTAATTGCTCCTTGGTCTACCCATCTCGATGGAATATTTGGAAATCGTGTAACACCAACCTTTACTTGGCTTGTTAATGATAGGTAAACAATATGATCTTGCATACAATTAATGTTTGCCCACAATAAATCTCGTGCAATTCCAAGATGTGCCTTACATAGTTCGGGTTTTATGGAGCATACTTCGGTTTCGGGCGATGATATAAAGCAATTATAACAATAACCTTGTGCAAACGTTTTATTTACAAGCGAATTACATTTTATACAATTTATCTGACCTTCAAATTTTATGTTAATTCTTTTACCAATAAATTCATTGAGACTTTCTTTTTTATTACCAATAGGAAGGAAATAGCTAACAGTTTTATTGTTATCTACTATCATTTTTTTTATATTTCCAATGAATTCTGGCATAAAATTTATTTGTAAAAATTATATATATTTAAAAAAATGTTTCTCCAAACTTCAGCTTGGAGAAACGTACAATAGTTGCAGACCTGTTCAACAAATTAATTGATTTGTTGCCTATATGCTTACTCGCAAAGCATGAACTTGGAGTTATATTTTCAAGAACAAACCCTATATATAATTAGATGCTGTCCATCTATATTAATTAAAAGTATCTTTTTCAATTATCTCAAAAGGTAATTTTAAGGTATCTTTAAATGCCTTACCCTCGTCATACATATCTTCATCAAATGAAGAATATAACCAATGAACAAGAACTTTTATTTCGTCTTGTAGATTCTCTAATTTTACAAGAATTTCAAAAACCATTTTGTTTGAAGCAGAGCTAAGTATTGTATAATCAAAGACACATTTCAATTGACCAGTAAAATTATCCTTATTTTCTGCAATCCACAAAATTATATATGAATAAAATTCAACAGCGTCTTCAGGAAAAGATGAGCCTTCTATTAAAATTGTATTTTTATGTGGGTCTAAAACAAATTTTGGAGTATCATCTGTTGCTTCAACTAATACAACTCCCCCCTTTATTATTTTTCTCATTTTGTTTATTAATATAGTACGACTAAAATTTTATCAAAAGTAAAAAAAGTTTTATTAATACAAAATTTTTTTCAATATTTATCTACAAATTTTAATCCATTTTTATATTTTTGTATTTTTTTTAGTTAAAAAATATTTATAACTATCAAATTATAAGTTATAAATACAAAATATCTCTAATTTTACAAAAAACGAACAAATTTGTAAAGTTTACTATAAATAAAGTATAACAACTACTTTAATTGAGTATTTTATTAGTGAAAAAGAAAAGATTGATAAATTTAAAAGAACTTATTTTTGTTTTTAACAATTCAATAAATATCAGGATATTTGCATATTTTTTAGAAGTAGTAAAAAGTAAAAAGAACAAGTTTAAATCGTCAATTATTTGTTTTAATATACCTAACTGTATATAAAGAACTTGGTTCTTAATTTTTTATAAAAATGAAAATCAGAGAATATAATCCTTCATAAATAATATTATTTTGGAAAATATCTCGTAATATTATTTACACATGAAACAATTAGTATTTAATTATCAAGTATATATAAGCAATACAGATGTTGATTTTTTAAACAATATTCTTATAGAATTATTAAATAAATGCGAATATACCATTTTAAACAAAATAGAACATTATTTTGAACCACATGGATATACCTGTTTATGGTTGCTCGCCGAAAGTCATCTTGCAGTTCACACATTTCCAGAAGAAAACACAAGTTATATTGAGTTAAGTGGTTGCAATCTTGAAAAAAACAATATATTTATTTCTACTTTTAAAAATGATTTAAAAAAACTAAATATTCTCATTAGAAAGTAATGTTCCAACAATTTTTTTGTAGTTAGTTAACTAAAGTTTTTGCTTTCATTTTATATTGATTATCAATAATTTATAAAATTAATTTTACTTATATACGATTAAAAAAGCATTATAAAACACTTATAATAAAACAATTACAAATGTAATTACCA
>JAOZTW010000162.1 GCA_029938985.1 Bacteroidales bacterium
GCTTTCTTCGTCTTCTTTTTTTCGTTCTTCGTATTCTTTTTTTCGTTTTCTTTCGTTTTCTTCGTTTTCTTTTTTATATTTCTTCTGCTGTTCTTCATTTTCTTTTTGTCGTTTTCTTTGTCTCTCTTCGTCTTCTTTTACAAATTCTATCTTCCACTCTTCATATTCTTTTGCTGTTTCTATCTTCCACTCTTCATATTTTTTTGTAGATTCTATCTTCCACTTTTTTAATTCTTTTTCTGATTGTTTGTGCCATTCTTCATATTCTACTTGTTTTTTTGTTAAAATACCAAGCATATTATAAACATCTTCACGTGTGTATTTTTGGAGTTCCATATATTTAATTTTTATTAAGCAAAAATAATTCTTTAGAACAAAGATACAAAAAATAAATGAAAAAAATAGTTTTTTTCTGATTATAACTGATTTTGTTAAAATTGTAATTTACAGATTAACAGTTAATTATATAACAAATAAATTATTTAAAATTTTTAAAAATCCGTGTTACTCCGTTATATCTGTGTTCCTATCATTTATAGAACAGGAACACAGATGACACTGATTTGTATTTTTCAACAAAATCCGTTGTAATTAGTTTATTTTAATATGTTTAATTCGTTCTAACAAAGGAGGATGCGAATAATACATAAAAACATAAAATTTATGTGGGGTTAGATTACTTAAATTATTTACCGACAATTTTTTGAGAGCAGAAATTAATTGTTCGCCATCATAATTTTCTTTTGCAAAACTATCTGCTTGGAACTCATTTTTGCGAGATAATATGTTCATAAACAAACCAGTAATTGTAGAAATGGGACTGTATAAAATGCCAAAAGAAATTAGTGCAATATGAAAACTTGTTTCTTGAACTCCAAGTGCTTGCGATAGTGCAGGATTACTTACAAAAAGTGAAAATATAAATAAAATTACTCCTGTTTGAAAAATTGAAAGTACCATTCCAACAAGTGTGTGTTTTTTTTTGTAATGTCCCACTTCGTGAGCCAAAACAGCAACTATTTCATTATTATTCATATCATTAATAAGTGTGTCGTAAAGTACAATTCTTTTCTTGCCACCTATTCCTGTGAAATAAGCATTTGCTTTTGTTGAACGTTTTGAACCGTCGATTTGAAAGATATTTTTTAATTTAAAACCTACTTTATTGCTAAATTTTTCAATTTCTGTTCGAAGTTCTCCTTCAACAAGTGGTGTTTGTTTATTAAATAGGGGGACAATTAAATTGGAATAAAATAAAAGCATAAATAATGAAAACACCGAAACGGCTCCCCAAGTATAAATCCAAAACATTTCCTGAGTAACCGTGTAAAACCAAATTATTAACGACATCATGCCTCCACCAATTATTCCTCCAATCAACCAACCTTTAATTTTGTCTAAAATAAAAGTTTTTACAGTTGTTTTGTTAAAACCAAATTTTTCTTCAATCACAAAAGTAGAATAAATTTCAAATGGAATACTCAAAATATCGTTAACAAACATCAATATTGCAAAGAAAATTAGAGCTATAATAATTTGATTATCAGTATAACTTCTGGCAATATCGTCTATATATGCAAAACCTCCAAGAAAAAACATGAGCATAACAAGCACAAACGAAAACGCACCTGTGATGTAAGAAAATCTTGTATTTGCTTTGCCGTATTTTTGCGATTTTGCATATTTTTCTTCATCGTAAATACCTTCAAGTTCTTTTGGCAATACCGAACTTCTTTTTGTTGAGTTTAAATAACTTAAATAATTTGAAAAAATAAATTCAAAAATTAAAATACAAACAATGATATAAAAAAGCGTAGTAAACATATTGAAATTTATGATTAGTTGTTAGTTAATTACAGTCTGGAAATCATTAGTTTAGCTAAGTATTTTGCAAAAATAAATTCCAAATAGTAAATATTAAATAAAGAAATAATGATAAAATAAGGTTGCAAATATAGTAATAAAACTATAAATAACTAAGGAAATTAAACATATTATTTGATAGTCTTAATTATTTGTATTTAATTTGCAACCTATTTAAAATGGTAAAATGGTTTTAAAATTTTAAAAATTCCGTATCTCTTCTTGAAAAATTAATTAAACCTTTGCACGAAACGATAGCAATTTATCTGCGTTTTTCACAAATATCAATTTCTTCATTGTATTTTAAATATTAAAATGCTCATTTACAAAGGTAAACTTTAAATCTAATATTTCAAAAAAGCCTTGAACTTGACACTCGTGAAAAACGCTAATTTATCAATAACCATTAATAATTAATCACTAAATACAATATGCAATTTAAAGAAATGGGTTTAAGCCCAGAAATTTTAGAAGCCATAGCAGAAATTGGCTTTGAATCACCAACTCCTATACAAAAGGAAATTATCCCGAAATTACTTGAAACACAGTCTGATATAACAGGAATTGCTCAAACAGGAACTGGAAAAACTGCTGCCTTTGGATTACCAATTATTGAAAAACTTGATAATTCGAAAAGAACTCAAGCTTTAATTCTTAGTCCTACAAGAGAACTCGCTATTCAAATAGCAAAAGATATGGATGCTTATGCAAAACATACAAAATCAGTAAATATTGTTCCCGTTTATGGCGGAACAAGTATTGATACTCAAATTCGTGCTATCAAAAAAGGAGCACAAATTATTGTAGGTACTCCTGGACGTACATTAGACCTTATAAAAAGAAAAATATTAAAGGTTGGGAATATTAGAACTCTGGTACTTGACGAAGCAGATGAAATGCTTAACATGGGTTTTAAAGATGAACTTGATGGAATTTTAGAATCGACACCCGAAAATAGACAAACTCTTTTATTTTCAGCTACTATGCCAAAAGAAATTGAAGCAATAGCGAAAAATTATATGAGATCGCCAGAGAGAGTTAGTGTGAGCCAAAAAAATGTAGCAGCAAAAAATGTTGAACATTGTTATTATATGGTAAATGCAAGAGATAAATACTTGGCATTAAAGAGAATAGCAGATATAAATCCAAAAATTTATGGAATAGTTTTTTGTCGTACTCGTAGAGAGACAAAAGAAATAGCAGATAAATTAATTACTGATGGCTATAATGCAGATGCTTTACATGGCGACCTTTCGCAGGCTCAAAGAGATACTGTTATGCAACGATTTAGACTTCGCAGACTGCAAATTCTTGTAGCTACAGATGTGGCAGCACGAGGAATTGATGTTACAGACCTTACTCATATTATTAATTTTAATTTACCAGATGAATTAGAAATTTATATTCACCGAAGTGGACGTACTGGTAGAGCTGGGAAAAAAGGTATTTCTATTTCAATTATTCATAGCCGTGAAACTGGACGATTGAGACAAATATCAAAAATTGTTGGAAAAAAGTTTGAACAAAAACAAGTTCCTGGAGGAAAAGAAATTTGTGAAAAACAACTTTATAGCCTAATTGATAAAGTAGAAAAAATTGAAGTTGACGAATCTCAAATTGAAGAATATCTTGAAACAATAAATAAAAAATTAGAATGGCTCAGCAAAGAGGACCTTGTTAAAAGATTTGTTGCAATGGAGTTCAATAGATTTATTGATTATTACAAAAATGCTCCTGATTTGAATATAATGAAAAAGGAACGAGTTAAAGGTGGACGTGATACAGATAGAGGAAACCAAACAAAATTTTCTCGCTTTTTTATTAATGTTGGAAAAAGAGACAATCTACAACCGCAAAACTTGATTGGAATAATAAACGAAAATTCGAAAGTTAGAAATATAGAAATTGGTAAAATTGATATTTTAAAAAACTTCTCATTCTTCGAAACTGATAGCAATTTTGAAAAAGTGATATTAGAGTCGTTTAATAAAGCGGAATTTAATGGAATTAAATTGAGTGTGGAAGTAGCAAGTCCACGTGAGAAAAAATCATCTGGAGCTGGTGGTAGAAGAAAAAAAGACGATTTCAAAAGCCGTAATAAAAGAAAAAACTACGATAGAAGGTATTAACAAGCTTTCAAATTAATAAATTTATTTTGGCGTAAATGTTTTACATTTACGCTTTTTTTGTATGATTAAAAAAAATGAAAAGTAATTAACACTTTTTTATCAATTGCTTAAATACTGAATGTTATAATTTCTATTATAAAAATTTATGGCGTTTTTCACGAGTGTCAAGTTCAAGGCTTTTTTGAAATATTAAAATTAAAGTTTACCTTTGTAAATGAGCATTTTAATATTTCATAAGTAACGAAGAAATTGATACTCGTGAAAAACGCCAAATTTATTGAATTATATAATAAGTGAAAAAGAAAAATAAGTAGCTCCTAATCAGCTTGTTTATCTTACTCTTAAAAAAATGCAGAACTTAGAGCTATTTACTAATTCATTTTCACTTAAAGTATTTCATTTAAAACGCAAAATATTTATTATATTATGATAAATCAAAAACAATTCCTTGTGCCAGTGGAAGATCTGTACCATAATTAATAGTATTAGTTTGTCTTCTCATGTAAGCTTTCCATGAGTCAGAACCAGATTCTCTACCACCACCAGTATCTTTTTCGCCACCAAATGCACCACCAATTTCAGCACCAGAAGTACCAATGTTTACATTTGCAATTCCACAATCCGAACCTTGTTGCGAAAGAAATTGTTCGGACTCAAGAATATTGCGAGTAAAAATAGCCGAAGAAAGTCCTTGAGGAACACCGTTTTGTAATTCAATAGCTTCGTCTATCGTTTTGTATTTCATTATATAAAGTACAGGAGCAAAAGTTTCGTCCTGTACAATTTCGTATTCATTTTTTGCTTCAATTATAGTTGGTTGAACATAACAACCCGATTCATAACCTTCGCCTTCAAACACTTTGTTCCCAAACAAAACATTACCACCTTCGCTAATTGCTTTTTCAATTGCATTTTGAAAATCTTTAACCGCCCATTTATCAATCATAGGACCTACAAGAGTGTTAGTATCAAGCGAATGACCTGTTTTTGCATCAAGTTGACCGTAAGCTTTTACTAATTTACCAACAAAGCTGTCATAAATATCTTCGTGAATTATTAGGCGACGAGTAGATGTACAACGTTGTCCGGTAGTACCAACTGCTCCAAATAATGCTGCTGTAAGAGCCATATCCAAATCTGCTTTTTCCGAAATAATTACTGCATTATTTCCTCCAAGTTCAAGAATAACTTTTCCAAGTCTTTGACCTACAAGGCTTGCAACTTTTCGTCCTATTTTTACCGAACCAGTTACCGAAATCAATGGTAATCTTTTATCATTAATAAAATCGTTGCCAAGAATACTTGAACTTGCAACAATAAGATTAATAATACCTTCTGGTAAGTTATTTCTTTTTAATACATTAGCCATAATATTGTGAACTGCAACTGCTGTTATTGGAGTTTTAGAAGATGGTTTCCAAACAATTACATCGCCAGCTATTAGTGCAAGCATTGCGTTCCATGCCCAAACAGCTACTGGAAAGTTGAATGCAGAAATTACGCCAACTACTCCAAGTGGGTGATATTGGTCGTACATTCTGTGTTTCTCTCTTTCCGAGTGCATTGTAAATCCGTATAATTGACGAGATTGCCCAACTGCAAAATCACAAATATCAATCATTTCTTGTACTTCGCCAAGTCCTTCTTGATAAATTTTACCCATTTCTATTGAAACAAGTTTTCCTAAATCGTCTTTATATTTACGAAGTTCATCGCCCATCTGACGCACAATTTCGCCACGTTTTGGTGCAGGAATCATTCTCCATACTTTGAATGCCGATTGAGCTTTGCCCATCATTAATTCGTAGTCGTCCCAACTTGCTTGTTTTACCGAAGCTATCAATTTACCATCACCTGGTGAATATGATTCTACCTCTTTCCCATTGGTTTCTAACCATTCTACTCCTGTGCAAACACCATTGTTTACTTGCTTAATACCAAGGTTATCTAAAACCGACTGAATGTTATATTTGTCAGACATAATTAATAATTTGATTATTGAATTTGTTATTTATGCGTTTAATTTTGTTCTATTTTATAAAACATTTAATAGGCAAAATTATATATTTTATTACAACACTCAAAAATATTAGTAAGTAATTAATAAAAAAGCACTTTCTTTTTTTTAGTTTACACAAATTCAGCTATTTAATTAATCTAAATATTTTAGTAGCATTTTTATGGTTTGAAAATTTTTCTAACAAAATTTTTTTTCTATTTATCAATTCATTTTCATTAAATTTTTTTTCAAAAACCTGTTTTATTGCTTGCACAAATTCATCTCCTTTATTTTTTATAATACAAAGTTCTTCTAATCCAGTGTTGTCAACCATTTGTGTATTGACAATGCAAAATTTGCCACAAAACAACGAATTTAATAATTTCAATTTTATACCAGTTGCCTGAAATGTAGGCAATATATTTATGTGTGCATCGGTTAATAAATTAAACATTTCTTTATCGCTAGGATTAGCAATAATTTTTACATGAGCTAAGTTTTTTACTAAAGCCAATAATTCGTTTGTCGGATTTTTTCCTGCAATTATGGTAGGAATATCAATTTTATTTAATACATTATTTAATAAAAAACGAACTGCATTAATGTTTTCGCTTACAGACAAATTACCATGATAAAAAATATATTTTTCTGTTTCTTTTTCAACAACAGTTTCTATTTTATTAAAATTATGAAAAGCGGGAATGTAATGTACATTTTTATATTTTGTTTTCAAATATTTTTTATCGTTGGGCGAAATAGATAAAATGTGATTTGCATGATTTAATACTTTTTCATATTTTTCTAATTTTCGGGCTTCTATTTTAAAATAATTTTTACGTATAATATTTTTTTCAGATTTATACAAATTATTATAATAATCATGTTCAATATTATGAGTTCTAACAATTTTCAAACGATTTTTAAGTTCCTTGTTTGCAATAAGATCGGTAGTATGTAAACCTTCAAATAATATTGGATAATTATCTTTTTTTAGCTCATCTAATAATTCAACCGACGAACGTGTAGAAACAATATAAGGTTTGTTTTTAAAAATGTATTTTAAACCTTTTTTTCGTTTATAATATTCTATTTTTTTTGTTAATGTTTGTAATTCCTTAGATTTTGCTCTACCATATTGAAATGAATGTAAAATAATTTCAACACCAATTTTTTCTAATGCTTTAATTTTGTAGAAAATATCTATAACACCTCCATAATCTGCTGGATATGGAACATCTAAGGATATAATATGTAATTTTGGTTTTTCCATTTTAGGTTTTTTAACAACTTTTTGAGCAACAATATTAAAAAAAAAAATAGTAATTATAGTAACAAAACTAATGTTTTTATATTTTTGTATTTTTGCAATTTATTAAAAAAACACAAATATATTTATTTAAAACTCTAAAAACCAACCAATATGAACAAACAATTTTTTATTACTGGTATTCTTATTTTTAGTATATTATTTTCTTTAAATTCTTATGCACAGGGGCATAAAATTAAAATTAAAATAAAAGGTGTTGAAAATCAGAAAGTAATTTTAGGTTATCACAAAAACGATAATTTAATTCCAGCAGATACTGTAATGGCAGACAAAAATGGTATGGCAACTTTTAGTGGTGAAAAACCACTTCGTGAAGGCTTGTATTTTATCTTTCTTCCTAATCGTAGATATTTTGATTTTATTGTAAGCAAAGACCAAGATTTTACTATTGAAAACGACACAGCTGATGTTTACAAAAATGTTAAGTTTAAGGGCAGTGAAGAAAACACGCTTCTGAAAAATTATCATAATTTTTTGATGGGACTAAACAAAAAAATGGTAGAATTGCAGGAGAAATTAAAAAATGCAAAAACGGAGAAGGAAAAGAAAAAAATTAATGCAGACATTAAAAGTGCAAACGATGAATATACTGCCTATTATCAAAAATCACTTAAAGACAATGAAGGAACTTTTTTTGCTACATTTATTAAAGCAACTCGTGAAGTAGAAGTGCCAAAAGAGATTACCGACCAGACAAAAAGATATTATTATTATCGTAATCACTATTTTGATAATTTTGATGTTTCAGACCCAAGGCTTTTATATACACAATTTTATGAAAAAAAAATAGATACATATTTTGATAAAGTATTGATACAAGACCCAGATACTTTGATAGCCGAATGTGATATAATGCTTGAAAAAACGAAGAACGACAAAGAACTTTATAAATACATGTTAATTCATTTATTTAATAAATTTGCAAAAAGTAAACTAATGTTTGCCGAAAATGTGTATGTGCATCTTGGATATATTTATGTAGATAAAGCTGTTTGGAGTACTGATTCTTTTAAAAATCAATTAAAACCAAAATTAGATAGAAAAAGTAACTGTTTGCCAGGAAACACTGCAAAAAATATTGTTATGCAAACTCTGCCACAAGATTCGGCTGATATAGATGATATTAAAATATTTTTGGAGGATATGAAAGAGCGTGGTCTTGAAATTGAAAATGATGAATCTCGTACTTTTGAAGAAACAGTTCCAGATTTATCTGAATTGATAGCTGAATTTATGGGGAATTTCAATGGATATAAAGAGCTTTCAGCGTTAAACACAAAATATACTATTCTCTGGTTTTATGAACCCGATTGTGGTCACTGCAAAAAATTAACTCCCGAAGTATATAAGGCTTACAACAACGAACTTAAAGATTTTGACCTCTCGGTAATGTGTATATATTTAGAACGAAATACAGATGATTGGAATAAGTTTTCTAATCATATTGGTAAATGGTTTGATTTTGTTCAGAAAAATAAAATGTATGGTAAAAATTGGTATAATGTGTGGAATCCTTTTGAAAAACACAGACATAACTACGATATTCAAAGTACACCTGTTATGTACTTATTGGATAAAGATAAAAAAATTATTGCTAAAAGAATTGGACACGAACAAGTTATAGAAATAATTAAATCGATGGAGGGAGTGAAATGAAATTCAGTGGAAATTTGAAATGAAATTCAGTAGAAATTCAGTGGAAATACAGTTGAAATTTGAAATGAAATTCGGATAAAAAAAATTAATAAACCTGTAGAATTTGTATTTTCTACAGGTATTTTTCATATTCTTATGTTGTAAAGCTTTGTTTTTTAATTCATTAAATTGTAAGGTGTAAACCAATTCTTAATTACCGTTTACAGCTATATCTATAACTTTTTTTAAATAATGTTTTGGTTTTATGATAATACAGAAATCGGTATTATGCAAATTTATTTACAGATTTCAGTATTTTAAT
>JAOZTW010000780.1 GCA_029938985.1 Bacteroidales bacterium
GGCAATTAATCAATGCTTTAATGTTATGGTAAAAAGTTTTCCCGACTTTTCAGTTTTTTACTATTCCAATTTATTATATACTTTTTTTGTATTATAATATTTTTAACATATTTTTGCGAATAAACATAATTTTCCTGATTATGTAAATACTGAAAAGTAAGGAAAACTTTTCAGCAATATTAAAAACATACAATTTGCTGTACAATTTGCCATAGAGACAAGGCATGCCTTGTCTTTACAACATATTTGGCATATAAAATTGACATAAAAAATTAACATATTTGTATTTATTTTATTAATATACAGAATAGTTGGAAGTTTTTTGTCTAAACACTAAAATACTGATTGATACAGGGTTTGTTCATGAAAAAAATAAGCCTTAATTAAGCCGCTGTTTTTCTTTAAATTAATAATTTATTTTTTGTTGAACAAAAACGAATAATCAAACATCATCAATTATAATAATTTGAAAATAAGCTTCTTATTTTCTGATTTTATTTTTTATGAACAAACCCTGCTGATTGATACAAACTAAGTGAATTATTTATTATTGTGAAAATCAAATAGATAAATATTGCAAAAAAGTTTTCCCGACTTTTCAGGTAAATAAGTGAAAACAAAAAAACGCTGTATCTTAGAACTATTTATTATTTCATTTTCACTTATGTCTTAATCCATTCATATAATTATATAAAAATTAGGCGTTTTTCACGAGTGTCAAGCTCAAGGCTTTTTTGAAATATTAGAGTTAAAGTTTACCTTTGTAAATGAGCATTTTAATATTTCAAAAGGAACAAAGAAATTGATACTCGTGAAAAACGCCAAAAAATTAAAATTTCCTTTATTATGAAAAATATATTTCTTATCACATCTTTGTAATTATTAATAACCTTTTATTTATGGAGAGTTATAATATTAAAAAATTATTTTTTCAACATTTAACAAAGTATCAATAAGGCAACAGAGGGTGAAAAAACAAATAAATATTAGGTAATATTGTGAGATTTATCACTAAAAATTTTTTTATTCAGAAATAAATAAATACCTTTGTTTTTATGAATTAATAAGTTTTATTAACACTTTTTAATTCAAACCCTATTATTATTTTATTTATTAACCATTTAATTTTTTAAATTTATGAAAAAAATTATGTTGTTTTTTGCGTTTTTTGCATTTTTTGGAATGCACGTATATTCGCAAAAAACTATTACAGGAACTGTTACTTCTGTTGAAGATGACGCAGGTTTACCCAGTGCTACTGTTGTAGCAAAAGGGGCTGATGGTGTTGCTACACTAACCGATTATGACGGTAATTATACATTGAAAGTGGCTGAAGATGTAACTCATCTAATATTCACTTCTTTAGGTATGCAAACACAAGAAATTGCTATTGATGGGCAAACTACAATTAATGTGTTAATGTTAGTTGATACCAAATTAGTTGGAGATGTTGTTGTTACTGCCCTTGGTATTTCAAGAGAGTCGAAAGCTTTAGGATATTCGGCTACAAGTATTGGTGGAGACGATTTTGCAAAACGTTCAAGTGTAAATGCAATGGACGCTTTACAAGGTAAAGTAGCTGGTGTAACAGTTACTTCTGGTGGAGGAAATCCTGGTGCTTCTACAAAAGTTATTATTCGTGGATACTCTTCTGTATCGGGAAATAATAATCCTTTGTATGTTATTGATGGAGTACCAATTGATAATAGTTCTCGTTCAAGTGAGACAAATGGTGTAAGAACAGGTTTAGATTTTGGTAATAGAGCCAATGACATTAATCCAAATGACATTGAAACTATGACTATTTTAAAAGGTGCTGCTGCAACGGCTCAATATGGACCACGTGGTGCAAATGGAGTAATTATGATAACTACAAAAAGAGGTAGTAATCAAAAAGGAATTACTGTTGAAGTGAGTTCATCTTATACAACATCAGATGTTTTAAGACTACCTCAAAAACAAAATACTTTTGGTCAAGGTTGGTCTGGACATTGGGCCGATGATGAAAATGGTTCTTGGGGACCAAAAATGGACGGAACAGAAAGACTTTATGGTAGTGTTTATGATAATTCACAAAGACTAAAAATGTTTTCTCCACAAGAGTATAATATTTATGAATTTTATGATTATGGACAACAATTTTCTAACTCAGTTGGACTAAGCGGTGGAGATGAAAATTCAAATTTTTATCTTTCTTATGGAAATGTTAATGCTGACGGAATAATTCCATCAGATGTTGATAAAAACGTAAAACATACTGCAAGATTCAATGGTGAGAAAAAAGGAGAGCGTATGACTGCAAGAGCATCTGTAAGTTATGTAAGAACCGACGGAAGTATGGTTCCTGACGACTGGACAGAATCTAATAATGCTGCAAACTTATATGCCGAATTATTACAAATACCGAGAGACTTTTCTGTAGTTGATTTTATGGACTATAAAGGAGACCCTCATAATACATTAGACTATTTTTATACGCCTTATGCTTTTAATCCTTACTACGCTTTAAATGAAAACAGAAGTAGTTTTTATGAAAATAGAGTATATGGTAGTGCATCATTAGATTATAAATTAACAGACTGGATG
>JAOZTW010000163.1 GCA_029938985.1 Bacteroidales bacterium
TGTTCCAATCAAAAGCTTTATCGCCAGCTACTTTTGGGTCGTCAATAAGTGAGTTTCCACATTTTATGTTGTTGTTCAAGGTAGAGAGTTCACGTCCTTTTTGTGCTGTGCGTAACCAAAGCGAGAGTTTTGCTATTTCAACACTTTCGTTGTTTATGTCCACACCATAAAGGTTGTTCTCCAAAATATTTTTGTCGGTGTCAAACAAGCGAACTTTTTGTTTAGTAAGGTCGGCTATAAAATCGTCAATTAGTTTGTGTTCTGCAATTAAAAAAATAAGAGCTTGATTTAAAAAAGCACCGCTACCGCAAGCAGGGTCAAGTATTTTTAACGATTTTAACCACTTTTTATAGTCTATTAATTTTTTAAAAAGTAGCTTTCCTTTTTTGCTTAAACTTTTTTTGGTTTTATGTGTTTGGTCAAATTCTATTTCATAAATTTGCATTTCTTTGCGTTTTTCGGAGCAAAGCGTACCTATTGTATTTTCAACTATATATTGTGTAATATATTTTGGGGTGTAAAAAACACCGTCTTTTTTTCGTTTCGAAATTTTTAAATCCAACAGGTCATTAATACCTGCAAGGTTTTGTTCCATTTCTTCAATTTCGTTTAACGAATGCTCAAAAATATGCCCAAGAATATTAACGTCCACATCTGTGCTAAAATCGTAAGCCGACAGTTTAAGGCAATCAGTTCTCAACACTTTATCATCTATTTTCAGATTATCCAAAAGTTTGTCGGGAGCAAAAAGTCCTCCGTTGTATGCAGGAATGTCATCAATAGGTATTTGTCCTTTTCTACCGAGATTCATGTAACCAAAATATTGTAAATATATCTGATAAAGCGGTTTGTAAGCATCAAGTTTTATCAGTTGGTCGTATCGTTCAATTATTCGTGAAATAGAATTAGCAGGTAGAAGTCCGCAATCTTCGGCAAAAAATATAAAAAGTAATCGGTCTAATAATTTTTGCGATTTTTTAAACAGGGTTAATTTATCTATTTTTGGGTTTCGTTTTACTATGTTTTCAAATATTTTGTTTTTAAAATTTGAATAATCTTTGTAAAGTTGCTCCGAAATATTTTTTTCGTGAAACCTTGTTTCATCTTTTAGTTTTTGTGGAGTATCATTAAAAATAGCATTTTTCCGCAAAATTAAATATAGTAATTCAAAATCGGATTTTTGCAGATTAAACAAGTCAAACTCTTCGTATTCGTTTGAATAATCAACATAGAAACGTAGTTTTTGAAAATTAGAAGTTATCACATATTTACAACCAGGCTGATTATGTTTGTAGTTAAAAGCCTGATGTGTAATACTTGTAAGGTCTTTTGTGCTTGTTGATTTTAATTCTATTACGGCAACAGCTTTTTTGTCTTTTATAATTGCTCCATCGGCTTTTTTTCCGTCAGTTCTATTTTTAAATTCTCTTACCAGATTAAAATTCTCATTATCAGTTTTTAAAGTATATCCCAAAACGTCCACAAATAAATCACGAAAAAAACCGTCTTGATATTCTTCTTCTTTAAAAAATTTTATTCGTTCTATTTTTTTACGGTTAAAAATTTCTTTGTATTTATTGTAAGCGGTATTTAACCAAACGGTATTTAAGCCTCGTAAATGTTTTTTTATTACTGATTTTTGAAATATTGGCATTTTATTTTTTTATAAATATTTTTCTCAAATAGTTTTTTAACTCAGCAAAAGAAGTTAGCAAAAAAAGAATGCCAAGTACTATACCAACTATATGTGAAGATTTTATTGGTTTCATTAAAATAATTTTTTATTACTTTATTTTAAACGATTTTATAATCTTTTTCATTGTAATCAAATTTTCATCTTTATAGTCTGGTCCTGTCCAAGTCCACACAGTAAAATAGTCAGTTTCAGATTCTAAGAGAGCTATTTTCCATATTGTAATTCCATCTTCGTCTTCTGTTTCAACATCAGAAATAATAGCTTTTGTTCCTTTAATTTTTTTATCTTTTGTTTTAAAGCTTAAACTCTCATCTCTCAAAACCAACTCAATATCTTCTTTTTGATACTCCAAAATTGTACCTTCAAATTTTTCTTTATTCTTTTTAAAAACCACCACATAAATATCTTTTATGGAGTCTTCGTATTCTATTTCTGCACCAACAAATATATTATTTTTGTTTTCCATCATAGTTGAAGGAATTTTTAAAGAAACATTATTTGTTTCAATATCTACATATTTGGTTGAACAAGCTGATAAATAAACTGTTAAAGAAATAATTATTGTAATTAATATGTTTTTTTTCATAATTTTTTTTATTTAATATTGATTATTTTGAATATTACAAAAATATTAATAATTTTGTTATATTCAAATTACACAAATACATTTTTAAATTCTTAACAATTGTAGAATTGTAAGTTTCTGATTTATATTGATTAATTTATTCTTTTTTTAAAAAAATTATTAATTACGACCAATAAATAGGAAAATTATTTTAACAATTCTCTAACTTGGCATATTAAAATAAAAAATTGACTAAGTGAAAAAGAAAAAATAACTAACACCAATCTACTTGTTTGTTTTGTCCTTTTAAAAAATTTAAAAAGTCATTAAATAGCTCGCTATTTGCAGATTAGTAAATTATTAAAAAAACAAAAAAACGGTGTGTCTTGGAGCTACTTATTATATCTTTTTCACAAATTAAAATAAAGAACATTTAATTTGTTAATTATGTGTTTTAATCTGACTTATAAAACAATTTCTAAATCATGTTAGATAACTTAATGAATACTTTTGGAAACGTTCAAGAAACATTGGATGCTAAAAGAAAAAAACTGGATAACATAACTGTTAACTCCGAAGTAAAAGGAGGTTTAATTAAAGCGACTGCAAACGCTAATAAAATAATTACAGATATTAAAATTGACAAAAAATTATTAATAACCGCAGAAAGTGAAGAAATAGAAGATTTACTTATCAGTTTAATTAACAAAGTTTTAAAAGAAGCAGGAGAATTAAGTAAAACAGAAATGTTGAAAACGGCTAACGACATGCTTAAAGACTTTATGTAGCTATCTACAAACAACACACTTAAAGCTTTGTTTTGGTATTATACTTCTTAGAAAAGATACAGAAATAAAACCATAATCTCCAGCTTGGAGAAACTTAGAATAGTTGCAGACCTGTTAGCTAAATTGCTTGATTTATAGCCTATTTGCGGATTTACCAAGTTAGAGTTTGGAGTTACATTTTTTATGAACAAAACCTATATATGCAATAGGATATTCAGAGCAACTCAATAATATGCCTTAAATTCAAAAAATTATTAATTATTAACATACAAATAAATTGCAAAAATCATGAAATCAATGACTTATCTAAAAACAATATCTTTATTTTGTTGTATTGTTTTTTTATTTTCTTGTGGCGGAAGTAGTTACAACACAGATTATTTACCCCCCAATACAGATGCAGATGTAAAAGATATTTTTCCAAAAACTATTGTAGGACTTGAAAACGAAGTAGCAAAAATGGATATATCTGATACAGACTATAGAGGCGTTAGAGCAACATATGGTGAAGGAGAAATAAAAATTGAAATAGTTAGAAATTTAAAAGACGGCTCTACAACAAATTATATAGAAAATTTTTTATATTCAAAAATAGATGCTTTTCCAAATAATTCACGTGTAAGTGTTAACGGAAACTGGACTGGTAAAGGTAGTGATGACAAAACCAAATTATTTGCTTGGGTAAACGAAGATTGGATTTTTCTAATAGAAAGCAAAAAATCCTTGTTTGATGAAGTAATTGTAAATTTTGATTATATTTCTGAATATTAAATACTTTAAGTGAAAATGAAAAATAGCTAACTATATAAGTAGTTAACAATAAATAAACGTCATTTTTAAAAAAGTTGTTTATATTTATGTTTCGTTAAAAAAGATTTGAATTTAAGCAATATACAAATATTTTTTGCTTTACTTAATATAATAATAACTTCTTCTAATAATGATGTTTATATACATCTATCTACCTAATACTTTGTTTTTTAACAAAATATTTTATATCTTTAAACCAACTCCAAATTCTTAATTGTAGTTAAATTATTTTCTCTCCCAACTGATTTTAAAAAATACATATTATTTTAATACCAGCCATAATATTTTTTTTCTAAATTATTGTACTTTATGCTCCTAATATATAGTAAATTATATAATAATAAAAAGTAATTATTGGATAATTATAAAATAATTCTTATAAAAAAATAAAATAATTTTACATAATTTAAAATAATAATTTTAATTTTGCAACGTGAACTTGTAAATTTTCTAACAAAAATATTTAAGAATGGAACATAAACAAAACAATAAGAAGCCTTTTTTAAATGAGAAGGTACTGTGGAGTATTTCTATCGGAGTTTCAGTACTATTAGTTTTAATTTTAATCTATTGCTGGGGTTTAATGAATAAGTACGAAATTCACTCACATCAATTAACTAATAAGAGTGATATTGATAAATACTTATCAGATAACTGGGAACAAAAAGATGCCAAAGATGCGGTGCTAATTAAAACTGGTATTTTTATTCAATCACTTGAATTTTTTAATGCCACTAATGTAAATATTTCAGGTTATATCTGGCAAAAATATGAAGACGGCATTCACGATTCAGTAAAACCAGCAGAAGGAGAAATAGGTTATATCTTTCCCGAACAAGTAAACTCAGGAAGCGATATTGAACCACGAGAAGTATATAGAGACCATCATGATGGCATAGAAGTTATTGGTTGGTATTTTGAAGCCACATTACGACAACCATTTGATTATTCTAATTATCCTTTTGATAATAAAACAGTTTGGATTCGTTTATGGGCCGCAGATTTTGCTGGTAATGTAGTTTTAACTCCCGATTTTGGTTCATATAGTTCAACAACAGTAGAAGATATTTTTGGTATTGAAGAAGAAATTGTGCTTGGAACTTGGACACGTGAAAACACTTATTTTAATTATAGATTGTCTAGCTATAATACAAATTTTGGACTTAACGACTATGTTGGTCAAACCAAATTTCCTGAATTACACTATAATTTTATTATTAAAAGAGACTTTAAAAATGCTTTTATAGCACATTTGCTTCCTATATTTTTAATTGCAGCCTTACTATTTGCAGCACTACTTACCATAACGAGTAATAAAGACAAAGTAGAACAACACGGTTTTAATACAACAGCCGTAATAGGTTCAAGTTCTGCATTATTCTTTGTTGTTTTATTAGCCCATATAGAACTTAGACAACAATTTGCAAGTTCTGGAATAGTTTACATGGAATATTTTTATTTTCTAATGTATTTCTTAATAACCTCAATTTCTGCAAATACATACATGTTTTCTAATGAAAAAATGAAAGTATTAAAAGTAATACATTATAATGATAATATAATACCAAAATTATTATTTTGGCCAACAATGTTATTTGTTATGCTCTTAATAACAATTATGTTTTTGTAATAAATAGCGTTTGCGAATTATTACAAACACATAAATCAAAATTTTAAAGATAGAAAAACAATAATTTATTGATAGGGTAAATTAATGGCAACTTAAATGTAACTCCAAGCTCCTGCTTGGAGAAACGGAGAATTGGCTACACAGATAATATGTTAATAATTATATCTTTGTACTTTACACTTATGAAAAACGCCAAAATTTGTTTAGTCCCCCCATTAATTTACGCTACCAATTTATTATGCCTTAGTTCTATAAGTTATTGTTTTTCATTTCATTTAAAAACAATTCTAATGCTTCATGTTTTTTACGCGAAAAATTATAGCTTATATCTCTATTTAGATACTCTTTTATATTAGCATATTTGCTAAATCTATCTATTTTTTTTTCATAAAATTGCAATACTCCATCAATATTATTAATGCCTAATTCAATTGCTTTATTGAATTGATTAATAAACTGTTTGTCAATTTTTTTGTTTGCAGTCCAGCAAGCAAAAACAAAAGGGAGTTTTGTCATTTTTTTCCATTCTTCGGCAAGATCATAGCTATATTCAAATTTATGTTTAAGTTTAAATGTGCGGTCTCCAATAATTACTCCCGCAGAGTTTCCTGATAATTTATTTTCGTACCCCACACGTGCACTTACCCATTCAGGTTTTATTTTCCAATATTTTCTTGCTAATATTTTCATTAAATTAATCGAAGTTTTAGATTGATAATCAAGAAAAACCCTTTTCACTTTTGTTATTTCAACATTGCTAAAAAGAAAAACACTGTTTACTCTCCCATTAGCTCCAATGCAATAGTCAGAAATAATATTATAGTCAGCAATTAAAGGTAAAGTTGCAACTGGAATTAAACCAATATCTACTTCTTTATTTATAAGTTTATTTGCACATTCGGCAGGATAATCAATACTCAAATCAATTTGTTTTATTATAGAACTTTGTGTTAATCCATAAATAAAAGGAAGTGTGTTTAAATACGAAACTGCAGAAATTTTTATCATAATAAAAAAAAAATTATTGTTTTAGAAAATCAAATTATATGTAAATATTGAACAATAAAAATTATTTAACACCTTTTTTATTGTCAGATATATAGTAATATAGTTAAATAATATGGAATAATATCAACTATTAATTACCAAACATAATTATATAAAAAATTGTATATTTAAAGTTGCAAAAAAAAGATTTTTTTTTAGTTTTAAAAAATTATTTACTTTTACAAAATTAAATAATAAAACAAACCAAGAAATTGTTAAATAATAGTTATTTAATTTTCACTAACATATTATTTTTTATCATTTTTAAGAAATAAAAAATAAAAAAACAATAAATCGGATATTTATTTTTTAATAATTTCTAATGAGAACTCTAAAAAAACTTTATATTCCTAAAAATAATTAGGTTTGGAGGAGTACTCTAAAATAAAAACAAGCAAAAACATGTCAGCATTAAAAGATCGCTTACGCGAAAAAATTGAAGTACATCGTCCACGCACACGACGATTAATAAAAGAATATGGAGACGTTAAAGTAGGAGAAGTAACTATTGCACAAGCAATGAACGGAATGCGAGGAGTAAAAGGTTTAACCACAGATATTTCCTATCTCGACCCATTTGAAGGAATCCGATTTAGAGGAAAAACAATTCCCCAAACAATGGAAGCATTACCCAAACCAGAAGGAAAAGATTACCCCTATGTTGAAGGGTTTTGGTTTTTCCTACTTACTGGCGATATTCCAACTCAAGAAGAAGCAGAAGAAGTGGTAAAAGATTTTCAAAAGAGAAGACAATTACCTCAATATGTAATTGATTTATTGAGAAATATGCCAGGTGGTACACATCCTATGGCAATGTTTTCGGCAGCCTTGCTTTCAATGCAGCAAGAGTCTAAATTTGCACAATATTACGGGTCTGGTAAATTTAGTAAAATGGATTGTTGGGAATATATGTACGAAGATGCTACAGATATTTTATCTCGAATACCATCAATTGCAGCATATATTTATAGAATGAGGTTTAAAAGCGACATGATAATTGAGCCAGATTATAGCTTAGATATGGGTGGCAATTTTGCACATCAAATGGGTATTGACGTTCCTTACGATGATGTAGCTCGTATGTATTTTATTATTCACTCAGACCACGAATCTGGAAATGTTTCTGCACATACAACTCACTTAGTAGCTTCGGCATTATCAGATGCTTATTACTCACTTTCGGCAGGATTAAACGGATTGGCAGGTCCATTACATGGATTAGCAAATCAAGAAGTATTAAGCTGGGTGCAAGGAGTAAAAAATAAAATGGGAGGCAAAGTGCCAAGCAAAGAAGAAATGAAAAAATTTGTTTGGGATACTCTTAATTCAGGAAATGTTATTCCCGGATATGGACACGCAGTATTGAGAAAAACCGACCCAAGATACGCTTCTCAAAGAGAATTTTGTTTAAAACACATGCCAAACGATGAATTATTCAAATTTGTAGATATTCTTTATCAAGTAGTTCCCGACATATTGAAAGAACACGGTAAAGCAAAAAATCCGTGGCCAAATGTAGATGCACAATCAGGTGTTATACAATGGTTTTATGGACTTAGAGAATATGATTTCTATACAGTTATGTTTGGAGTAGGTAGAGCAATTGGAGTACTTGCAAACATCACTTGGGACCGAGCATTAGGATATGCTATTGAAAGACCAAAATCGTTAACAACAGATATGTTAGAAAAAATAGCAGGTATTAAATAAATTTTAATTGAGAATTAAGAATTAGGAATAATATAGTTTTGGTATATTAATTATGTTGTAAAACTTTGTTTTTTTAAACAGAGTTTTTTATAAATAATTGAATTTTTAAGATGTAAACCAATTCTTAATTCCTAATTCCTAATTCCCATTTACGGCGTTATACACAATCTTATGAATATAAAAAATATACTTTCAGAGAAATTTCCTTATGACAATGCAATCTGTGTTTTGACAAAAGTTAATTTTGATTATTTAATACTGACCTCTAAATTAAAATTGGAAAAATCATGTAAACAGTTCATTATACAACTATTAACACCTCTAATAAATAACTGGACATTTATTTTAAACAACATTAGAATCAATTATTTGCATATTTTTATAAAAATATTAAAATACAACAAACATAAAAAACTAATATTAAATTTTTCAAAAAAAACAATTACTATTCTATAATTAAAATTAGAAAATCTAAAATAAACAAAAAACATGAACACAACAATATAAATATCAACACATTGTAGCCATGTCCAATTTTTTACCCATTATTTTAGAGGTCAGAATTTATAAAATTATGCCAAAATTCACAGAAAATGGAGTTTCTATTTGCTTAAAAAATAATTATTTTCAGTTTGAAAAATGTAGTGAATATAAAGTATTATCTGGACGTGGAGTAAAAGAAATAGATTTTGGGTGGTTAGATACCAAATATAATACTCTTTGGCTAATTGAACTAAAGGGATATATAAATCCAAATCCTAAAAATATCAAATTCAAAGAAACAAATATATCAAATTCATTTATTGTTGATAAAAAGATAAATGAATTATTGTTAAAATCAATTCACTCAGTTTGTATGATTAACAATAAAAGGTCTAATACTATAGACTGTGTAATGACAGAAATAAAAGCAAATTCAAAAATAAAATTACTAAAGTTTTTGCTTTCATTTTATATTGATTATCAATAATTTATAAAATT
>JAOZTW010000164.1:0-9074 GCA_029938985.1 Bacteroidales bacterium
TATGAAAAACATATAGTTAAGTGTTATTAGAAAAGTTTTCCTGACTTTTCAGATACATGTTATTTTACAATAACTTTTTCAGTTATAGTTTTTGATTCAGTTGATATTCTAAAAATATAAACACCAGAAGAAAAACTATTTAAGTTAACCAATTGAGAGTTTGTATTTGGAGAAGAGTTATACATTATTTGACCAGAAATATTAGTTGCAATAATGTTAGTTATCTCACTATATGATACTATATTTACTATATCACTTGCAGGATTAGGATAAATTTTAATATTGCTTGTTTCTGTTTTAGAAATTGAAACTATAGGAGCGTCTGATACTACTGCTCTAATGTGATATCCAAATTGAGTATATTGATTCCAGGCATCTGAAGCAAATATATAAGACATTCCTTCAACTGTTGCAGGTTCTGTAACAAGAAATTTTGTTGTTCCGCTTGTTACTTCAAAACCAACGTAAAAATCTCCTACAATATCTCCCAAAGTAGATAGATGATCTCTTAAATCAATATAAGTATATTGCATATTATTTTCAATAGTAGATGTAGAAGAAACAGGAAATGAAGTTATTAGTTCGTCGCCAGGTAAACCATTATCATCTGCCCAAACCTGCACGTTCATGTCTGCATTTGGTTTGCCAGCAACAGCATAATTTCTAACAAGAAATGCTACAACTGCCGCATTGTTTGATAAATTAAATTTTTCGCATGCTCCTGTTGGGTTGTTACCTTCTCCAACTGTTGTAAAAGCAGTTACAGCTGCTGTTTCGTGAATTAAGTGAATACCTGCAACATATTTAAAAGTTGAGGAAACAGAAGTGAATGGAGTATCAAAATTATCTATTGCTTCTATTCTATATTCAACATAATTTCCAGCTGGCTGAGCAGGAATAGTAAATTCATAAGTACCATTTTTTGTACTTACACCATCAACACTAACTTCACTACCACCATCAATAGAATAAAATAAAGTTGTAGATGCTATACCAGACATATCAGTAATTTCTGCACTCACTAAGTTTTCGTCTAAATTTCCAAGATAATTTTCTTCACCTGCATAAGCAATTGTTGGTCCTTCAATATCCGATTGAGGCTCAGATGTAATTGCTCTAAAATGATAATCAGAGTCTTGTAAAGTCCACACACTACCATCCCACAAATAAGATCTTGAAAAAGCACCTGGATCTGAAATTGTAGTGTTTGCATTTCCTGAAGGCATCATATAACCAATAAAATAATCTCCTTCTAAGTTTGATAAGTCTTCATAGTAGTCTCTCAAATCAACTCTTGTCATTGCACTTGTGTTTGAAAGTGTAGCTTCTGGAGTTATAGTAAATGGAGTAATTACATCATCACCAGGAACACCGCCATTATCGTCCCATACATGTACAGTAATGTCATCGTTAGAATGGTCAACATCAGTATATCCTCTTATTAATAAAGTTGTTAGTTGAGCATCTCCAATTGTTACTTTTACGGCAGCTCCTGTTATACCATTTTCATTGTCAGCACCTACTGCTGAATAAAAATCAACTTCTCCATCATCGTAAGAATAGTAATAACCAGATATATATTCCCAATAATCAGTAATTGCTGTGTTGTTTAAATCTGTATCATCAATTGCTTTAATACGATATTGTATCCACGAACCTGGATCTGTTTGAGGTATTTCAAAAGTGTATTCATCAATATTGTTTGTTCCTGTTATTGTAAAAGTCTCTCCACCATCAACAGTATATTCTAAAACTGCATCTGCAATTCCTGAAACATCATAAATATTTGCTACAACAGTAAATACATCTAATTCTCCTTCATAAAATTCAGCTGGAGTATATACTACCAAAGGTACAGCATCATCATAATCTTTACTTGTAATAACAAAGTTGTCAATATACATTCCATCTAAATCTAAATCTCCGTCACTAATAAATCTAAATCTAACTTTCACATTATTGTTCCCAACAAATCCTCCTAAAGAAATAGTTTGCTCAGTCCAATCTGCTTGTTCGCCATCATATATAGCTACATTTGTAAAATTAGCAAAATCATTAGTTGAAACATCAACATACATGTAATCAAAACCTAATTCAATAATATATTTGTTCCAGAAAGTTAATTCTGCTGATAATATTTCTCCTGCTTGGTCTAAATCAACTCCAGTTGCCATTGTGGCATAAGACTCTGTGTCGTCTCCATAAGTACCAGAAAGACTTTCTGTTAACGAAACAGTTCCTGAATAAGATTCCGAAGAAGAAGTTCCCCATTGTCCTGTTAACACCCAATTATCAGTACCACTTTCAAATCCGTCTTCAAATTCAATTGTTTGTGCAAAACTTACAGACGAAACTAAAAGAAATGCAACGATTAATACTAAATTTTTTTTCATAATAAAATAATTTAAAAGATTAATAAATTTAATTATAGAAAATGAAATAAGTAAGTAACACTAAGATACGCCTTTTTTTTGTTATTTTATAATTTAATAATCTGCAAATAGCGAGCTATTTAATGACTTCTGAAATTTTAAAAAAGGACAAAATAAACAAGTAGATTGGAGTTAATTATTTTTTCTTTTTCACTTTGTTTGTGAAATATAAACACATTTCTACACACTACAAAGATAAAAAAAAAAATAATAGTTGCACTTTTTTTAGATTTTTTTTTCAAAATTAAAAAATAATATTACATTGCATTTTTAAAAAAACATGAATTATTAAAATAAAATAGAATGAAAAAAGTATTATTTGTAACTTTGTTATTATTAATTTTTGCAAATATTGAAGCACAAACTACCTCTGTAAAAATTGCTGTTCTAAAATATAATGGAGGTGGCGATTGGTATGCTAATCCAACTTCGCTAAGTAATTTAATTAAATATTGTAACAAAAATTTGAATACTAATATTCATAAAAATTATTCTACTGTTGAAGTTGGTAGTATTGAAATTTTTAATTTTCCTTTTGTACACTTAACGGGGCATGGAAATGTTCTTTTCTCAGAACAAGAAGTAGCAAATTTAAGAATGTATTTACTTGCTGGTGGTTTTTTACATATAGACGATAACTACGGTTTAGACCCATTTATAAGGCGAGAGATGAAAAAGGTTTTTCCAGAATTAGATTTTATTGAAATTCCATTTTCGCATCCAATTTATCATCAAAAATATGATTTTGAAAACGGAGTCCCCAAAATACATGAACATGATAACAAACCAGCCCAGGGGTTTGGTCTTTTTTATGAAGATAGACTTGTTTGTTTTTATTCTTACGAAAGTGATTTGGGAGACGGCTGGGAAGAACCTGGTGTTCACAACGATTCGCAAGAAATTAGAGAAAAAGCTCTTCGAATGGGAGCAAATATTATAAGTTATATTTTTTCAAATTAATAATATGTACTCATTATCTGAAATAGTTAATGTTGATAAAACAAAATGTGTTAATTGTCATGCTTGTATTTCTGCTTGCCCTGTAAAATACTGTAATGACGGTAGTGGAGATGTTGTTTCTCTTAATTCGGATATGTGTATTGGTTGTGGAAAGTGCATTACAAATTGTACTCATAAAGCCAGAAACTTTATTGATGATTATGATAAATTTATTACAGCACTTACCAATGGAGATAAAATAATTGCATTGTCAACACCTTCTGTTGTTGTAGGATTTCCTGAGCAGTATTTGAATTTAAACGGTTGGTTAAAAAAAATGGGAGTTGATGCTATTTTTGATGTTAGTTTTGGAGCCGAACTATCTGTAAAATCTTATGTAGAACATTTGAAGGATAAAAAACATAGAACAGTAATAACTCAACCGTGTGCTGCAATAGTTACATATATTGAGCTTTACAAACCAGAATTATTAAAATATCTTGCACCCGTTGACAGCCCTATATTGCACACAATTAAGATGCTGAAAGATTTTTATCCACAATATAAAAATCATAAAATAGCAATAATTTCACCATGTAATGCCAAAAAGAGAGAATTTGAAGCAACACAACTTGGCGACTATAATGTTGGTCAGATATCTATTGCAAATTTTTTACAAGAAAACAAAGTTGATTTGAATAACTATCCAGCTGTAGATTTTGATAATCCACCAGCCGAACGAGCAGTTATGTTTTCTTCGCCTGGTGGATTATTAAAAACTTTAAAAAGATGGATACCAGAAATAGAAGATAATTCAAGAAAAATAGAAGGAATTTCATTAGTATATGAATATTTTGAAAGTCTATCAGGAATGATAGAAAAATCTATGTCTCCGCATTTGATTGATTGTTTGAATTGTGATTTTGGCTGTAATTCAGGACCACTTTCTGTAAGTAAAAACAAACCTCAAGACGAAATTGAATATTGGATACGAAAAAGAGCTATTGAACAGCAAAAGAAATACTTAGACCAAAATGATAATAACCAAGAAAGAGCTAATGAAAAAATAGAAGAGGTTATTAATCAATTTTGGAAACCCAACTTATATCAAAGGTCTTATGTAAACAGGTCTGAAAATATTAATATTGTTTATCCTACCAACGAAGAATTAATAAATATTTATTTTAAACTTCACAAATATACAGAAAATGATATAAAAAACTGTACTTCTTGTGGTTATAATTCATGCGAAGGCATGGCAATTGCTATAAAAAATAAATTGAATAAAGTAGAAAATTGTCATTATTATTTGAAAAATGAAGGAATAATAGCAGTAGAAAATGTGGAAAAAAGTAATTTCAAGTTTGCTACTATTATTGATACTGCAATTGATGGTTTTATAGAAGTTAATACTGAATTGTTTTTTTTAGATGTTAATCCTTCAATGAAAAAAAAGCTGAAAGCTAATAATTTAATTGGTCGTAGTTTGTATGAATTTGTTGACGAGCCAAATAAAGCGATAGTAGATAGTGAACTTGAAAAAAGAATGCAAGGAATAAAAAATTCGTATGAATTAGAATTTACACAATCTGACGGAAATAAAATATTTTGCCATGTTAGTGCGACTCCAAAATATGATTTTACAACTCAAAAAATTATAGGGTCTTATGCAATGGTTTCGGATATTTCTAAAATAAAAGAAGCCGAAAAAGAATTGATAAAAGTAAATGAAAACTTAGAATACGAAGTGAGAGAACGAACAAATAAACTCTTAGAAGCTTTTGACGAAATTCAACAACGTAACGAAGTTATGCGACAACATCATTACGAAATTTTAAGTCAAAAAGATGCACTGGCAGATTCTGAAAAGCGAACAAAATATATCCTTTCCTCAATACCTGATGCTGTTTTTATAATAGATAGTGCAGGAAAAGTAACTTTTTGGAACGATGAGATGGAAAAAATGACAGGTATAAAAAGCGAACAGATTATCGGAAAAAATTATTATGAATATTCAATTCCTTTTTTTGGTAAAAAAAAACCTATGCTTTTGTTTCTCGTAAATAGAAAAGATGAATATTTAACAAAAAATTTCGAAAATATTAGAAAAAAAGCAAATGTTTTACAAACAGAAACTAATATTTCTGATTTTAAGCGTAAAACAAAATATTTTATTGAAATTGCAACTGCTATTTTTGACAAAAATAATAATTATGATGGAGCAATTGAGGTGATACATGATATAACAGAGAGAAAAGAACAAGAAAAACTTATTTTAACTCAAAATGAGGATATTACTGATAGTATTGAATATGCAAAAAAAATACAAGTAGCATTACTCCGTTCCGAAAAGGTATTCAACAAAGATGAAATTTTTGTTTTTTTTCGCCCAAAAAATATAGTGAGTGGAGATTTTTATTTGATAAAAGAAGTATTTAATTATACTATAATTGTTGCCGCAGATAGTACAGGACATGGAGTACCTGGTGCTTTTATGAGCTTACTTGGAGTGTCTTTACTTAACGAAATAATAACAAGAAACTATAGGAAAACACAAGGAAAAGAGTTTGTTGCAAGCAAAATACTTGATGATTTAAGAACAAACATTATAAAAACATTACATCAAGAACACACATTTGACTCTAATAAAGATGGAATTGATATTGCTCTTTGTATTATTAACAACAACAAGCACGAAATGCAGTATGCAGGAGCATATAATCCACTAATCCTTTTTAGAGAAAATAAAATTATTGAAATAAAAGCAGATAAAATGCCCATTGGTATATATGTTTTGCTTGAGAAACCAAAAAAATTTACAAATAATATTTTACAATTACAAAATAATGATACTTTTTACATCTTCTCTGATGGATATCAAGATCAATTTAGTGAAAAAAATGGACGGAAATTTATGAAAGGAAACTTTAAAAAATTGTTGTTTCAAATTCACAATGAACCTTTGATTGTTCAAAAACAGATATTGCGAGATAGATTAAATAGTTATAAGGGAAATATACAACAAACAGATGATATAGTTGTTATTGGAGTAAAATATAATATTTAATAAGAGCCTTGATTTTTAAAGATGTAAACCAATTCCTAATTCCTAATTCCCAATGTTTTTTCTTTATATTTTTTAAAATATTTAGATATTATTTTTGATAAATATACTAAATTTTTATTTTCAAAATTATCAAGAATGAAATAATCAAAATAATTGAAAATAAAAAATCGCAAACGTGAATATTCGTCTTTTTTGTTGGTAGTTAAATTTTTTTCAAAAAATTCAAATAATCTTTTTTCACAATCACCTCGGTATCTAACATAAATATCAATTAATTCGTTCCTAATGTCATCAATTATTTTTCTTCTATTTATACTTAATGTTCTACGATTTAATCCATAAATTTCAATAGTTTTTTTCCTTTCTCTGTCAAATGTTTTATTTCTCCGTTTGGGTAAAAATACAAATGCTCCTCTATTTTGTCAATTTCGGGATTTAACAATAGTCTTTTTTCTGTTTCTAATTTATTTATATTAAAATTCTCAAAAACAAATTTATCTTTAACAATAAATTTTTCTGTTATCAAATCGTCAGTTATCCTTGTGTTGTCATTTTCTAAAGGAAATTTATTTGATTTTATACCATTACATTTTTCGCAAGTAGGCAATAAATTAGTCCATTCATAAGCAAGCCAATAATATCCTTTATGATTTTTAATTTTATCTTCACCTTTTCCAATTCCATTTTTTGGACGAAAATGGTCAATTCTTTCAGAAAAACCTTCAGGAATTTTGCCTTCACAATAAGCACATTTATTGTGATACAGTTTGCATAATGCTGTTTTTACTTCTTTGTGTTTATATCTGTTTTTAATTTCATTTCCAGGTTTTTCATAATCTTTTATTTTTAATAATTGTTCTTCTATCCAAATGGTATTATTCAAAACCTTTGGTCTATCTATTTTTGTTTTATCTATTGAAATCATATTATTTTTTTGAGCTAATATCTTTAATATACTGATTTTTAAATTCTTCTTCTTGTTGCTTTAATTTTTCAATATTTTTGTCCGTTTTTATCATTTTGGGATAGTTATCTTCTGTTCTTGTTCTCAAAAACACATCTTCGGGCATATCATCTAAAAAACCAGTATCAAAAAGCGGAGAACTAATTAATATATTTGGCAACCAATCCTCTATTTCTCTACCCTCATATCTTCTCGAAATAACTGTTTGGTTGTTTTTATTGTGCATACGAAAAATAACAGTTTCTTCTTTTGGGGCACCATGCAGTAAAATAGGGCTATGAGTTGTTATAAAAAACTGTATATTAGGGAACAATGTTTTTAGTTTATTGCATATTTTTCTTGTCCAAGTGGGGTGTAAAAACAAATCTAATTCATCAACCAAAACAATTGCTCTAAACTGTTTTGTGTTTGTCCAATCGGGATTGTTGGCAGTTATGCGAGCAATTAAATCTATTATAAAAATAATTACAGAACGGTAGCCATCAGAGAGTTCGTCTAACGAATATTCAATATTATTTACTTCAAAAGTAACTATTGTATAAGAATAATCATCGTAAATAAACATTCGTAAGTTTTCTAATTCAAGAAGTTCTTTTAAAATAATTTCTATTTGTTCCAACGAAATAATTTTTATTTTTTTTAGTTCTTTTCGTTCAACATTTTTTAACCATTCTTCAGTATTAGTCATAAATTCATCATCAGAAAATAATGTCATAAATCCAAAAGATTCTCCTTTTGACGTTTCGCTTATTTTATTTCTATTTATACCATAAGCATATAAGTTTTTTATTTCTAATTTATATTTTTGGGGATTAATATTATTTTTAATTCTTATATCAGATTTAAAATTTTTATTTTTATCCAAAATATCTAATATTTTTCCAGTATCTGTTTTTGATTGCTTTTCAATGTCTGTTTTTTTTAATGCTAATAAAATTGCTTTTAATAAAACTGTTTTTCCACTACCATTTTCTCCAAGAAAAAATATAAAATTTTTATTTGCAAGATTATCTAATTCAATTTTTTTTATAGAAATAAAATCTTCAATTTTTATTTTGTCAATTTTTATATTAATTGGATTTCCTTTAAAATTATATTCTCTTAAAATTGCATTACCAATCTTTTCATGATATTCAGTAATTTTATTATTGTTTATTTCAAGATATTTAATTTCGTTTAAATTTTTTAAAACAGAAATATCGGAAATGTTATTATTGCTTATTTCAAAATTAACTAAATTTTTTAAAGCAGAAATATCAGTAATTTTATTATTGTTCATTTTAAGAAATTTAATTTCGTTTAAATCTTTTAATGCAGAAATATCAGCAATTTTATTATTGTTCATTTCAAGATAAACTAAGTTTTTTAAATTTTTCAAACCAGAAATATCAGTAATTATATTATTGTTCATTACAAGAAATTTAATTTCCTTTAAACCTTTCAATGCTGAAATATCTGTTATTTGATTTTTTGATAAATCAAGGTCTATTAGATTTTTTAAACCTTTCAATGCTGAAATATCTGTTATTTGACTGCGTGATGCCCAAAGGCTTGTTAGTTTTTTTAAATGTTCCAAAACAGAAATATCAGTTATTTGATTGCATGATAAACCAAGATTTGTTAGTTTTTTTAAATGTTCCAAAACAGAAATATCAGTTATTTGATTGCATGA
>JAOZTW010000003.1 GCA_029938985.1 Bacteroidales bacterium
ATATTAGAATTAAAGTTTACCTTTGTAAATGAGCATTTTAATATTTCAAAAGTACCGATAAAATTGATACTCGTGAAAAACGCCAAAAATTGATTAATAAAATTTATTTCTAAACTTTTATTATATCTTTGTTTTTTTTCAATAATAAAAATTTGCATTTTTATAAATGCCTAAACATTTTATAATGAAACTACAAACACGAATAAATGCGTTCTTGAAAATTTCTGAATTTTTTAAAAATTTGGAAACAGAAAAATACAATGGTACAAATCCAAAATTGGAAAATCATTTTGAAAAATTTAAGATGTTAATTCAGAACGAACATTTTAAAAATTCTTGGTTTACACCAGATAATATAAGGTATGCAATTGCATCTATTGCAAATGCTATTTCAAAAGATAAAATTGAAATTTGGTTAGAAAACTACAAAAATATATTAGAAACCACAAAACCACAAAGAGTAGCCGTTATACTTGCAGGTAATATTCCACTTGTTGGTTTTCATGATTTTATGACTGTTCTCATCTCAGGAAATATTTTTGTGGGAAAATTATCATCAAAAGATAATAATTTATTAAAAGCTGTAATTGCTTTATTAATAGAAATTGAGCCTCAGTTTAACAAATTTATTTATACTACCGAAGGTAAATTAGAGAATTTTGAAAAGGTTATTGCTACAGGAAGTAACAATACTGCTCGATATTTTGAATATTATTTTGGAAAATATCCACATATTATTCGCAATAATAGAAATTCGGTTGCAGTAATTACTAATGAGCAACACAAAGAAGAAATTGAGTTACTTTCAAACGATATTTTTATGTATTATGGCTTGGGTTGTAGAAATGTTTCAAAAGTTTTTTTTCCTGAAAACTTTAATATTGATATATTTTTTGAAGCATTATATAAAAATAAAGATTTAATAAATCATCATAGTTATGCCAATAACTACGATTACAATAGAGCAATCTATTTGATGAATATTGATAAATTTTTGGATAATGGTGTATTTATGATAAAAGAAAGTGAACTATTAAGTTCTCCAATTTCTGTTATTTATTATGAATTTTACAAAGACTTAGACCAACTTTCAGAATATCTGAATCATCAAAAAGACAAACTACAATGTATTGTGTCGCAACAACAAATTCCAAATTTTGAAACAATTAAATATTCTCAAGCCCAACAGCCAGAACTTTGGCATTATGCAGACAATATTAATACTCTTGATTTTTTAATATCAAAGTGAAAAAGAAAAACAGTTTATAATTTTAGTTTTTTTACGATGAAAGGCAATCCAAAGCAGTAGGAGAACCACCCTTTATGCTCGGTTTGTCAAGCTGGTTTGCAATAAAAAATGCAATTTCATCAATTTCGAATAATAAAACCGAACCAAACTTAAATATACCTGCAACAAATGAAGCTATTTTATTATGTATCAATAAATAATACTATTTCTTTTAAAGTATTTTAAAAATCATTGTTATAGTAAATTTCAGGTTCAACTGTGGATAAGTATTTTATTTCATATATTAACTCTTCTTCTGTAAATTCCTTATCTGTTGTATTTTGTATTATGAAATCTTTTCTATACTGTGTTATTACCGTGTCGTTATTAGTACAAAACTCAGTTATTACCATTTCAATTTCATTTTCTTGATAAACTTTAGGTTTGGGTTTAGATTTATATAAATCTGCATAATTAAAATAAATAAAAAAACAAGCTATTGAAACAATTACCAATACAGATATAATGGAGATTAATTTTAATTTTCTTTTTAGTGCTAAACTATCTTGATATTTTTTATTTCCTTTCTTTGAACTTTTACCTCTTTTATCTGTTCGCACAAAACTATCATACACATCATTAAGGTCTTCAATATAATTTTTGCTTGCAAAATAGCAGGCTTTAGAATATCTTTGTCTTAAATCTGCTTCAAGACTCTTTTTATGTTCACGATTTAATATGCTTCCGTAAACTCTTTCAATATTTATCAACAAAATTTTCACATCACCATGATAAAAATTGCTTTCTTTATAAAGTAAAGTTCCAGAAATATAATTTTTATTGTTCTTTTTTATTTTTTTTATATTTCCTTTTTGATCAGTTTTAAAGACAGAATCTTGATTGTGTTTTAAATTGACGTTAGATTTTTCAAATGGAACACTTGTTTCCATTTTATTCTTAATATTTTCTGGTAAATTCTCTTGATTTCCCTTAAATACCGTTATTTGCCGTTTGTTTCCGTTGTTTTTCGTTGATTTTTGTTGTTTTTCGTTGTTTTTCGAAAAATCTTGTTGTTTTTCGTTAATTTCTGGTAATTCACCATATTTTCTTGTTAAGTAACCAGAAAATGCACTTTTAAAATCATTAATTGAGAGTTTTGTTATTTGATTTTTACTTAATATAACAGTAGGTAAGTCACTGAATACCTCATTAGTAAGTATTGAAGTTAATATTTTTTCATCTTCAATTTTCTCTAAGTAACAAAACTCTTCTCTTTTTTTATTAAAAATTACTTTCCTTCCAGAAAGCTGTTCTTGGTTTACAATTTCTGAAATTATTATATTTGAAAGAAATTTTAATGTCATTTTTTAATAGAAATTTTCAAGTTTTATTTTAACGGCAATACACTTAATTTCAATTCATTACGCCACGCAAAACAATAAAACAAAGGTAATTAATTAATCTTGATATTGTAGTTTTAGTTTAACAATAATTGTTCATTTATTAGTTTAAGCAACATATTTTTAGATGTTGATTTTTAATTTGTTATTAAATATGAATAGCTTATTAGATAAATAATTTCAATTTTATCTTAAATATCCAAAAATAATGGATAATAAAAATGGAAAAATAGCTATTTTCAACTTAACAAACAAAAATATTCAATACAAATTTACAAAAAACTTGCATTATTTTAATAATTATTTCAAATATTATTCTTTATTTTAATTTTTAATTGATAAAGTATAATAGACACATGATTATCCTATCCTACTCTATTATGATAATTTTGATATATCTGTTATATCTAAGAATTTAAAATATTTGAAGATTAACATTACCCTCATTTAAAAAATAATGAATTTGGGTTATCTAATGAATAACCTGCATTTTATCAATATTCAATTACATTAATTTTTGGATTTAAAAAGAACAATTTCCTTTTACATAATTCAAGTCTTTAATCTGAATTAATTCTCTTAAATTAATTCTAATTTTTCTCTAATTAAATCTATCTCCACAAAAGATAAACCTGTAATTATTCGAATAGTTTTATTTGAAAGCCCAGCAATAATACTTTTCTGTACTGTTTCATATTTTTCATTTTCAATGCCTTTTTCAATGCCTTTTTCAATGCCTTCTACTCGTCCTCGTTCTATCCCTTCTACCCGTCCCATATTTATATATCTATCAGCAATAGAATCTTCTACCACTGCAACACCTTCAAAAAAATTTTGATATTTCATAATAAATTCTCCTTTTGTGATTTTTTTTGTATTAAAAATATATTTCTTTAATGTAATTATTATATCGTTTCCATTGGATATTTGTTGTAATTGTTTAAATACTTTTTTATTCGATTCTAATATTTCAAGAAAATCTTCTTGGCTATCAAAAATATGTTTCATTACTGTTATTGCCAATCGTAACGACAATAATTCAAACATCTCATTAATTTGGGTATCGGTAAAATCTTTTGTATTTATTAATTCAAATTTAAAAAGTGGTGTGTAAGGTTCTAAAAACTCATCAAATTCGTCAAAATATTTATCAAAGGTTTTGAATTCATAATCGTTTTTGCCATGATAAAACAAAATTGGTATTACAGGAATTATTTTCTTTTCCTGTTTATAATTAGTTTTCCAGATATTTAAAATATAGGTTAACAATTGCAAAAATGGTAAAGTATCAATCTGACTTTTATGTTCAAAAAGCAGAGCAATCTTTATCTTTTTGTTTTTATAAGTACAATTATAAACAATGTCGGAAGTAGAATCATACAATTCTTTGTTGATATAAGAAGTATTGTCTAATTCCAAGCTGTCAATATCAATTCGTTTTCCTATTTGTGGCAAAGCATTGATAATAAAATCTTTGGCTTCTGGTATTTGTGTAAATAATTGCTTAAAATATTTATCATGTGGAGACGATAATTTTATCTTTTTTTTCATTGTCTAAATTGAAATTTATATAAATGAACACATTTTATAAACAAAGATAATAAAAATTATCAAGAAAAGAAAATATTATTGATTTTTTTTTAAATTTTATATTTTCCAAAGATACTTTACTATCATAAATTCTATAAATATGTGCAATTAGTATATTTGAATCTTCGTTTTTTTGCTTCACTTTTTCAATTGGTGTAAAAACTTACAAGTGAAACAAAAAAACAAGTTCCAAGTACAAATGATTAAATTATACAAGATTAGCAAACCCCATAAATGCAAGTGCAAGAATTCCTGCAACAATAAATGCAATTGGTACACCTTTCATTCCTTTTGGAACTTTAATAAGGTCTAATTGCTCTCTAAGTCCTGAGAATAAAATTAATGCCAATCCAAAACCTACTGCGTTTGCAAGTGCAAATACCACACTGTGCATTAATCCAAAATCCTTATTTACAGCCGCCATTAGAGCTACTCCTAACACTGCACAATTTGTTGTAATAAGTGGTAAAAATATTCCAAGTGCCTGATAAAGTGGAGGACTCACCTTCTTCAACATTATTTCAACCATCTGCACAAGCGATGCTATTACAAGAATAAATGTTATTGTTTGCAAATATGTTATTTCAAATTTTACAAGTACATATTTTTGCAACAACCAAGTAACCATAGTGGCAAGCACCATAACAAATGCCACTGCACCTGTCATTCCTACGGCAGTAGAAATCTTCTTCGATACTCCAATAAAAGGACAAACTCCCAAAAATTTGGCAAGCACAATGTTGTTTACAAATACTGCCCCAATAAATATTACAATATATTCCATAATTTAATTTTTTTATTTTTTTTCTAATTTTTTATTAATAATGTTTGATATTGCAATCAAATATCCAAGTGCAATAAATGCTCCTGGTGCAAGTACAAATGCTATCATTCCATCTCCTTGATACAAATTTATTCCAAAAAGAGAACCGCTTCCAAGTACCTCTCTTACAGCACCAAGTACAGTTAGAGCGAGTGTAAACCCACCCCCCATCCCTACTCCATCAAGAATAGAACTTACAATTGAATTTTTTGAAGCAAAAGCTTCGGCACGTCCCAAAATTAAACAGTTTACCACAATCAAAGGAATAAATAATCCTAATGATTCAAACAATGTAGGTAAAAAAGCGTGCATTGTTAGTTCTACAATTGTTACAAATGATGCAATTATTACAATAAAAGCAGGAATACGAACTTTGTCGGGAATAAAATTTTTGACTAACGAAACCACAATGTTTGACATAAGTAAAACAAAAGTAGTAGCCAATCCCATCGCAAGACCGTTTATTGCTGAGGTAGTTACACCAAGTACAGGACAAAGCCCAAGGAATAACACAAAAACAGCATTTTCTTTTAGCAACCCTTTGGTTAATATTTCTAATTTTTTCATTTTTATTTATTTTATAATATTGTTAATTAAGCACTTATAAAAAATGCCATTAATTATTTGAATTTTTCATAAAAGCATCATAAGCTCTTTGTACTGCATCGCAATACGCTCTTGAACTGATAGTTGCGGCAGTGATTGAAACAATATCTCCTCCATCTTTTTTTACTCTTAAATCAAAATCTTTCGGATTTTTTTGTATAAATTGTTGACTCCACCACAATGTATCTCTACTGCCATCTTTATGTTTTTTTATAGACAAAGATTTCTTTTTAGCCATTTTATCTCCCAGTCCAGGAGTTTCCATGTGCCTAAGAATAGCTGAGTTATAAATTGTACCATCTGGTAAAAATCCAACCATTACTGTAAATCGTCCAGTAAAACCATCGTCAGTGTATGTTTCAATTGCCACTCCCACAACCTCTTCTCCTTTTTTGGCAGGAAAACACACTAAGCTGTCATTACCTGCCTCAGCAGGAATTTTATACACATCAACAAATGGTGAATTGTCAAATTTAGGTACTACTTGTTTAATTGCCTTCTCCTTTTTTTCCTTCTCGGCTTTTGCAATTGGTTCTTTTGTAACTTTGTAAACCATCGCCAAAGCCGTTGATGCTATCACGCCAACCACAAGAAGTGTGATAGTCATGGTTAAAAATGTTGATTTTGTTTTACTTGCCATTAGTTTATTTTAAAAATTAATATCAGTGTTGTTTAAGTTTTATTTGTTAATGATTTAATATGCCTTATACACAAAAGTAAATTTTAAATTTATTTTATAAATAAGAATTCTTCTTTTTCTTTATTCCACCATTCAAATTTGAAATTCCAACGTTCTTCCATGAATGTTAGTATTTTTACTCCCCTTTCTAAAATAGATTGTGCTGTCCAATCACTATATTTACATAGTTCAATTTCACTTTGTGAACCATATTGATATATCTCTGTTTTTCGTTGTAAGAAACTCTTTTCTTTTATATCTTGTCTTTGATTTTTATTTTTTCTTTTTTCAACAAGTAAAATATTTCCTAATGAATAACATAATCTGCGTTTTTTTTCATCAGAACAATCATTGTAATTTATTTTCCATTGTTCCGATAAATCGTTCCAATTATCATGTTCAGGAAAAATAAATTCTAATTCATAATTAATATACTCTATTTTTTCATTATATTTATCTTCCAATAATGAATTTTCGTACTCAAACAATAAATATTTTATACCTGTTTGATTACTCCCACCCCAATCGTAATAACCTCTGATTTTTCCATTTGGTGGAATTCTATCAAATAAATCTTTTATATATCTTAAAAAATAATCTATGTCAATATATCCTCCGTTACTATTTGTTCCATAAGTCCATAATTCATTTATGTCTTCAATAACAGAATCTATGTTTACACCATCTTTTGCTATAAAAAGTTTATTTGCATCATTAAGAAAATGATAAGTTCCCGTATTTGAACGCCTTCCTGAAACATAATATAATAAAAAAATAAAAGAATCAACAGCTTTTAGAAATGTTATTAATTGCTCTTTTGTTATTTTTTGTTCCGAATATTGTAACATTGCAGTTAACATAATAGGTGCAAACTGACGATATCCAATTAATGAAAACTTATTTAGCCAATAAGCTATTTCATTATCAATTTTTATTTTTTTCGAAAATTCATGATAGGGGTAATTTATTTTAAACCATTCTTTTATTGTGTTCTCTATACTTTTAATATATTCACTTATATCAGAAACTTTCAATTCTCCTTTTTGTAATTCTATAACTATAAAAATTCGTCTAAAAATATCATTTTCATAAAATTTTGTTTCCTTTCTATCAAATCTATGATACAATATCCAATGATAACGAAGAAAAACATCATCATTTAAAGATTTTTTTTCATTTCTACCTATATAATAATATATTGTTTTCCATGTTTTACTTATTTCATTACGTAGTTTTTCTTTTTTATCATCATTTATATTAAAAATAGAAGTAAGATAAATTAATCTATTTTTCAACATTTCAAGATTAGACAACGGTTTTCCTCTTTTATTCATTGTTTCAAAAATCATTGAAATTTCCATTTCCTCAAATTCGTTGAAATTAAAGACTAACCTACTCGTTACTATGCTATATATATCACTTAATCTATCAATTTTAAACACTTCTAAAAATGTTTTTTCATGTTTTTTAATTTTATCATCACTAATTTTTACTTTGTTAAATTCTACAAATAATTCTGTTTCATTTTTAAATTCTGTTTTATAAGTATGAGATGCAATAATACTCGTAATTTTTTTTATCAAATTTTCATCTGAAACAATAGATTCTAATTTATTTATTTTATCTATATTAATAATAAATTTATTTAGTTTTTTAATTTGTTTTGCAAAATATTCTTTAGCGAATAATATATTTTTAGTATATGCAGTATTTATTAGCTCTTTTTGCACATTATGACCAAAAACTTTTTTTATTAAATAATTATAACTTGGGTCATCTTTTTCGTAACCAACTAAATATAAAAAATCATTTTCAATATCTTCTCTATATAAATATTTTTTAATTATTTCTGTTTTCAAATCTCCATAAATTTTTTTATCATTGGGAAGTTGTTCGATAATAGCTTGCAGCAATATTGTGAGTGTTAAAAAACGCTGTTGTCCATCAACAATATGAAAAAATTTAAATCTATTTTCTGTATGTGTCTTCAAATCAATACCTTTCCATTGTTTATATTTTTCTTTTTCTACTGCCTCAACTCCAATCATTCCCATATAATGAGTTCTTTCATTATTTAAAAGATTAATGATATCACGCCATAAATCTTCTAACTGTTCTTCTTGCCAAGCATAGCCTCGCTGATAATCAGGTATTCTAAAAATTTTATTATCAAAAATATCTCTAAGTGATAGCATAATTTATTGTACTTTATTATAATTGTGTTTTAAAAATAATTGAAGTTCATTAGGTATTTTTACTCGTGGTGCTAATAACTCTAACAAATCGCCACCTTGCTTTTCAAATTTAGGATAAGTTGGTAACTTTTTTAAATGTTTAGATTTCCTTTTCTTATTTATTTTTTCAATTTCGAGTCTTTCCTTTTCCAAAAAATTATTAATTTTTTTCACAAAAACATCTAAAATGAAAATTTGATAATGTCCTCTAAAATATATTTTTTCATTTCCAATTTTAGTTAAATCCCTTATTTCTTGTCTTATAATATTCCATTTCGGAATTTCTAAATTTCCTACTTTATTAAAATAATTAGATAGTTTTTTATATTTTTGTTTTAATTTATTAGATTCATTTTTTTTTATTTCAAATTGATCAATTTTTAAAAATTTAGATAATTCTATTGCCGATAAATTAAGTTTATTTTTTTTCTTTTTATTATATACAATAATTGCTAATAAAGGTAACATTAAAAAATTAAAATTGTCATATTGAGTTTTAAATTTTTCTTTAAGTTTGTTGATAATTCCATAATCATAAATTTTAAATAATTCTATTAACATTCGTTCAAAAATATAGTCATTAATTAAATAATTTTCTATAGAATACAATTTTGTAATAAAAAAATTGGCTTTATTTTTTTTCGTTAAATATCTTTTTTCATTGGTTAAGTCTTCAATATCTTTATCTATAAAAAATAAAACTCTATGTTTATTATAAATTGTCCATTTTTTTGAATTAATTTCAATCTCATCATACTGACTATGAACATTATTAATACCATTGCAAAAATAATATAAATGTTTATAATCATGATAATATCTATCAATAAAATTTCTATAAAATGAAATATCGTCTTTTCCTTCTACAAAACAATGTAAAGTTTTATCATTTTTTAAATATTGTTTTACAAACCACATATAATTAATTGCTGTAATATTTTTTTCCTCTTTTACTTGGTTTGTAAGTTTATCTATATAATTCATTTTTAAATTATTTATTTTGATGGATTAAAAAATACTCTTCTATAGAATGGGCAAAAGGTCTTAATAAATTACTAAATATAAAGGGTGAATGAGTTGCAGATATAAAACCATGATTATCTGTACTATCTATATCTGGTAAAATATTTTCGTGTTTTACACTTGAAATAGATATTTCTGGCTCGTCAAAAATAATAAGATATTTTTTCTCATAAATTATCAAATAAAAGAACAAAGATACAATTTGTTTTTCTCCTGATGATAAAATATTTTTAGTATTAATATCAAAAAAAGCGTCATTTATTGCAACTTTTAGTTTGTTTTCTAAATAAATAATTTTTTTATTAACAAGATAATTATTTGAAATATTAATAAATTTATCTATTTTTTCGTTTGAATAAGAATTATTGTCAAACTTGAATTTTATATCATTAATTCCAAATTCAATTATTTCTAAATAATTTATTTCGTCTTGTTCCCATCTTTTTTTTTCAAATCCATTCCAGATTTTAGCAATTTCATTAAAAGTTTCATCCTCATCGGCTCGTATGATATCAGAAATTTCATGAATATTTTTTTCAATTCTTCGATATGTTGGTAAGTACATAACAGGAATCACAGGTAAATTCACTACTTGTTCAAAATTTTCATATAATAATTTCCTTGTTTTTATAACTATTTTATAAAGTAATAATTCATTAGTATTATTATTTTCTGCAATTATTTTTATTTTGATATCAGTTAATAATGTATTAAAATTATAATTATTTTCTTCAATTTTTTTTATAAAATCATTTTTATAAAAATCTGTGTAACTTGGATTAATACCAATAATTAATTTATCAATATCTTTTTGTGTTACCTTAACATCTAATTGAACTTTACTTACCTCGTAATTTCTTCCATCAATAATTGCAGAAATACTTTCAAAATCATATTCTTTTAATTTTGACCATTGTTTTGATAAAAACAAATACATAAACTTTAATATAATTGTTTTTCCTGCACCATTTTCAGCAACAAGTATTAATTTATTATCTTCAATATCAATATTATATGAGTTTATTCCCCAAAGCTTATTTATTTTAAAATTAGTAAATTTCATAAGTTATTTTGTATTATAAATTAGTAAGACAATAATTTAACATTATTTCAACTCTATGTATAACATAGAGTTGACTAAAAATTGTAATATTATAATTGTTTTAAAAGAGATTATTTATTTTTTGCTTCTTTTGTTTTTTTCACAGCCCCAAAAAGTTTTGGCTTCATATATTTATTAATGATTGGAACAAAAGCGTTCATAATCAATATTGCAAACGAAACTCCTTCTGGGTATGCTCCAAAAACTCTTATCAATATTGAAAGCAAACCTATTCCTGCACCAAAAACAAGCATTCCTCCAGGTGTCATTGGCGATGTAGCATAATCGGTAGCCATAAAAATAGCACCAAGAAGTAAACCTCCTGTTAATAAATGAAATAGCGGGTCAGCGTTTTGTTCTGGATTAATTACCCAAAAAATACCAGAAAATACCAAAGCAGTAACTAAAGTAGATACAGGAATATGCCAAGTAATTACCTTTCTCACAAGTAGAAAAATTCCACCAAGTATTAATGCTATTGCAGAAATTTCACCAAGTGAACCACCAACTTGTCCAAGAAACATTTCAAAATAACTTGGTAATTGGTCAGTTAGGCTCGACATTGTTTCTCCATTCTTCAAGCCCTCTTTTACAACACCAAGTGGTGTAGCTCCAGAAATTGCATCAAGTCTGTTTTCTCCAACCATTTTTATAAGCTCTTCGCCATCTTGCATTTCACTTCTTGAATACCAGTAAATGAATTGTTTACCTGGCAGAGGCCAGCTTGTCATCTGTACAGGAAACGAGATTAACAAAAACACACGTCCCAACAGTGCAGGGTTAAACGGGTTGTTTCCAAGTCCTCCAAAAGACATTTTTCCTACACCAATTGCAACCAAAGCACCAATCAATATTATCCAAATTGGCAAATTACTTGGCACATTAAATGCTAATAACAAACCTGTTATTACCGCAGAACCATCTAATATTTTAGGCGTTTTTTTAAAAATAAATTTTGTTATCAACCACTCAAAAATAACTGACGAAACCACCGCAGTTAAAGTTACTATTAAAGCACCAATTCCGTAAAAATAAAGCGACACGCCCAAAGAAGGAATTAAAGCGATAATTACACCATACATTAGTTTTGAAACCGAGTTTTTTCCCAGTTGATGTGGCGATGGTGATACTATTAATTTGTCCATTTTTTTATATTTTAATATTATTTTTAAAATTATTTTTGAATTTCAACTGAATTTCCATTGAATTTCATTTTATTTTTGTCTTTTACGCATTATTGCTCCAACATTTGATTTTCCGTATCTTATGTAGTCTAACAAAGGTCTGTCAGAAGGACAGATATAACTGCACGAACCACATTCTATACAATCCATTGTATGTGATTCCTCTGCTTCTTCCCATAATTGCATTTCAGCAACAGTCATAAGTAAATAAGGTTCAAGTCCTTGTGGACATATCGACACACATTTAGCACATCTAATACATGCCACCATTTCTCTACGTTCTGATTCTTGTTTTGGAATAATTAAAACACCAGAAACACCCTTTGACACAGTTACATTTAATGAATTTAGAGCTTTTCCCATCATAGGACCTCCACTAATAACTTTTCCAGTATCTTCTGGTAGTCCTCCAGCTATTTCTATCAAATCCGAAATAGGTGTACCAATACGAACCATAAAATTTCCTGGTTCTTTTACTGATTTTCCTGTTACAGTAACAATTCGTTCAAAAAGTGGTTTGTTTTTTTGCACAGCTTCGTAAACTGCCACTGCTGTTCCCACATTTTGAACCACAGCACCTACATGTATTGGCAAGCCACCCGAAGGAACTTCTCTTCCTGTAACAGCTTTAATAAGTTGTTTTTCACCTCCTTGCGGATATTGAACTTTTAAAGTTTCAATTGTAATACCTTTATAATTCAGAGTTAGTTTATTCAAATGTGCAATAGCATCTGCTTTATTATTTTCTATACCAATAATTGCTTTCTTAACTCCTAAGGCTTTCATCAAAATTGAAATACCAATCATCAATTCGTTTCCTTTTTCCAGCATCAATCTGTGGTCGGCAGTAAGATAAGGTTCACATTCTACTCCATTGATTATTAAAATATCACATTTTAAACCTTTTGGAATAGAGAGTTTTACATGAGTTGGAAAGGTTGCCCCACCAAGTCCCACTATTCCTGCTGCGGATACTTTTTTCACAATCTCTTCTGGTGAGGCAGATATTTCTTTTTTTAATTCTGTGCTTTTATCTATATTTTCGGCCCAGTCATCGCCTTCTACTTTTATCAAAACAGACTTACGTTTATAACCCGATGTATCCATCACGTTGTCTATTCGTAAAACGGTACCCGATACCGACGAATGAATATTTGCCGAGACAAAACCTCCACTTGTAGCAATTACTTGCCCAACTTTTACTTTATCTTTCTTTTTTACAACCACTTTGGTAGGTGCTCCAATATGTTGCGATAATGGAATAACCACCTGCTTTGGTATTGCAAGTTGCTTAATAGCTTTGTCTGCCGATAATTTGTTTTCTGGTGGATGCACTCCACCTTTTGGAAATGTTTTTGGCATGGTTTTATGTTGTTTTATATTTTTATTTAATTTTGTTTGAAAATATCAGTTATAATTTCTTTCATAAAATTATTTATTAAATATTTTCTATATGCTGTATAATTTTCTGAGTTATTCGCATTTTTATTAAATTCTCTCAAAAAGAAACTTATCTCCGATTGAGATACTGAATTTTTTATATTTTTTATTAATTTTTCAATAATTTGATATCTTGATTTTATTAAATCTGCATGATTTAATTTTACTAAATCAATTGTATATATTGCTCTTTTATCATTTTTATTTTTGCCTAATATTTTACCAGATTTTTCAAACTCAAAATATTCTTCTGGATTATCATATTCTGGATGTAACAAACGTTGTTGTTCTTTTCTATTCAAATACTCGGCTGATTTATGAAAATCAATATTTTCAACTTTGTTAGTTAATTTTTTGTTTTCAGTTACAAATCTTTTACCTTTTGAAGAGTTACAACTATTACACACAAGCAATAAATTACTCCAAGCTTTCTCCAACCATTTATAATCTTGTTTTGGTCTAAAATGTTCGACAGCATAATTTTTACTTAATTTTGTTTCACAATAGCAACATTTATACTGATAAATATTTTTCAATTCTTCTTTTACGTCATCACAATTATAAGCTTTACCGTTCTGCAAACAATCTGGTATTTTTGATAAATCTTTTTTTACTTTTATCATTATTTTTCCTCCTCTTGTTTTGCAATTGCACTACTTATCCAGTTTTCAATATCTTTTTCAGTAATAACAATATTATTTTCTTTTCTAATTTCTTTAACACGTTTTTCAACTGCTTGATAAATTTTATAAATATTAAAATGCCCACTCGTATCTAATTGATTTTTATAATAATCTGTATCTTTCATTTCACGAGTACCAGAAAATGGCATATCAAACATAAAAGGTGCTGTTAAAAAAGCATTAGATGTTAGGTGTTTATAATCTTCAAATTTGTAAGGTTCCGATATTTTTGTTTCTCCCTCATTATTTTTATACACCTTATATATTATAGCATCTTTGCTTGCTCCCAAAATTAATGTGGGACTGTGTGTTGAAAAAAACCATTGTATATTAGGTAATTTATCTTTTATTTTTTTCACAATAATATATTCCCATTTTGGATGTAACAACATATCTATTTCATCAACTAACACAATTCCTTCAAAATTTTTTAATTCAGTTACATTTGGTTGAGACTTCACAAGCCTACTTAATAAATCACAAAGCCAAATAAGAATACTTCTAAAACCATCTGCAAGTTGTTCAAACTCCAAAATTGTTTCACGTTCAATAAAATTAAAAGAAGTCTCCGTCTCATTTATTTTAAATTCGTCACCTTTTTTAATATTAATTATCTCTTCTAAAAACTCAATAACTTTTTTTAAACCTATTATTTTTGAATTACTATTATTATTGTTTGCTTTTAATTCTAAACGCTGAACTCGTTCCAACCATTTTACAGGATGAATTAATGAGATGTCTCGGTCAAAAAGTGTAGAATAACCAAAATTATCTGGAGAATATTCACTTGATTTAAAACGACTTATTCCATAGCCAAATATTTTTCTTTTATTTGGAATCGTAACACCATCAAATATTTTATTATTTTTAAAAAATTTGTACATATAATCTGGTATTTCTTTCTCTTCAATAGCTGCTAATAAAATACTTTGAAGCAAGATAGTTTTTCCAACTCCATTTTCACCCAAAAAATATATTTCTTTTTTATCTGATAAATTATCTAAAATTACATTATTGATACTATAAAAAATTTTAATATTTATTTTTTCAATTGGTTGAAAATTTTTATTTCTATTATTCAAATTTTCTAATTCATCAACTCGTGTCTTCTTTTTTTGTTCATACAAAGTACGAAATTTTTCAAAAGAATAATTTTTAATCTTTTCATTTATTAAATAACCATTTCCTTTTTTGCTTACAAAAAAGTACCATTTCTTTGAAAAATTTATCTTAACAGTAGATTCTTTTCGCCCTGTAAAATTAACAATTTCTTCAATTGATACAATTTTTCCTATATTTTTTTGAAAGAAATCATAATCTTTTTTCGCCTTAGCAAATCGTTTTGACATGGTTTTATCTAATTTTGTATTGTTAAATATATAAGTTCTTGATTATAATTTACAATAATATTGTCTATAATATGTTTTAAATCAAAATAATTCATTACTTTAAAAAAACTGGAAATTTTATTCAAATATTTTTATTTTATAGTCTTTGTTCCCTCTAAAACAGATTGCTATTGCTCGCCAATTTTTATAATCATTTGTAATATGCTTTTGAGCTTGTTTTTTAACTTTCTCAAATTGCTGTTCAAACTCGGCTTCTTTTGCTTTTTTCGGAACTTGTTTTATTTCAAAAAAATCGTTAAGTTTGTGGCGAACTTCTGTCCCGTTCAACGACCTCAACATTATATCCACCTCGCCAGTAGGCAAATTATATTCGGGCAAAACTTCATAAATATTTTTGGCAAAAGTATTCCAAAGAACATTAAATAACAAACCATGATAAAAACTTTCATTAGCATTTTTGAAAAAATTGCCGGGAAATATTTTTATAATTTTTTCAAAAAAGTTTTCTATTAAACTTTCTGCATCTCCTGTTGCTTTGTAAATTTGAATAATTTTTGAAATTTGATAACCAGTTGTTCTAAAATTATTTATTTCTTTAAAATAATCAAGAGCCATATCATAAGTAATAATATTTGGAACATTTAACTCGTCGTAGTATTGTCCATGCGTTAAAATACCAGAATAATATAAACCTTCGGAAATATAATCTCCATTTTTATAATTATTCATATTAAAACTAACATTCAATTTTGATGAAAAATTTGTTTTTTTATGTGCAGTTATTTCTTCTATTATTTCGTTGCGTCCTTCGGTATTGTTGCCAAAAATAAATGCTATTTGATTATAATCTATACGTAAATTATCGTCTATCAGAGTGTTAGGATAATCATCGTTGTTTATTAAATGATAAAGAAAATAAAGGGTCATCATTGGATTAAATAAATATTCACCATTATTTATAAATTTATAGCCATCGTAATACTGTTTCATTGTGATAATAACTTCGGCTTTATCTGTTTTCAAATTATAATCTTTATATATTTTGTTTACAAGTTCTTTGGTCTCTAAATAAGTGAAACCCAACATGTTTACAAACTTTTTATCAAAAGTTATCCATTGTGCTATATTAAATCCACTGTTCATATCGGCAATAGTAATTGGCAGTATTCCAGTTATATATACTTTATCTACCGATTTTGCTGTTCCTTTTTTTATCATTTCAAAAAAAGCTCTAAAAAAACCATTCTTCCCAAGTATATTCAAATATTCGTTATCATTTGCTGGTGCATATTGATAAAATATTGCCATAGCATTAGTTAACGAATCGTACTCATCTATTACTATAAATAATTTACCTTTTATAGTTGCTACAATATTTATTATATTTGATAAAGCTCCAGCTGAATTATTTTCATATCTTTTATCAAAAGTAGTTATTATTTCGTCATTTAATTTTAACTCTTCTTTATAATATTGTAAAAAATTATAAATAACAGAATTATTTTCAAGATTAAATTTCTTTTCTACAATTCGTCTATCATCTTCGGCATAAGCACGTAGTCCAGAGAAGTTGAAATTTATAAAAAAATATGTGTTATGTTTTTTTGTCGGATTTTTACCAATATAATATTGCCCGAAAATTTGTTGAAATTCGGAGGCATATTTTTTATCATAATAACAACGCAACATTTCCGTAAATAGCGATTTACCAAAACGACGTGGTCGCAAAAATACTGGATATTTTACATTATCTATTTCTTCTAAATATTTTGTTTTATCTACAAAATAATAATTCTCAGTAGCAATTGTTTCAAAATTACTGATACCATAAGGGATACGTTTTTTCATAATTCTTAATTCATAGTTCTTAATTTATTCATATACTTTTATTTTATAGTCTTTGTTCCCTCTAAAACAGATTGCTATTGCTCGCCAATTTTTATAATCATTTGTAATATGCTTTTGAGCTTGTTTTTTAACTTTCTCAAATTGCTGTTCAAACTCGGCTTCTTTTGCTTTTTTCGGAACTTGTTTTATTTCAAAAAAATCGTTAAGTTTGTGGCGAACTTCTGTCCCGTTCAACGACCTCAACATTATATCCACCTCGCCAGTAGGCAAATTATATTCGGGCAAAACTTCATAAATATTTTTGGCAAAAGTATTCCAAAGAACATTAAATAACAAACCATGATAAAAACTTTCATTAGCATTTTTGAAAAAATTGCCGGGAAATATTTTTATAATTTTTTCAAAAAAGTTTTCTATTAAACTTTCTGCATCTCCTGTTGCTTTGTAAATTTGAATAATTTTTGAAATTTGATAACCAGTTGTTCTAAAATTATTTATTTCTTTAAAATAATCAAGAGCCATATCATAAGTAATAATATTTGGAACATTTAACTCGTCGTAGTATTGTCCATGCGTTAAAATACCAGAATAATATAAACCTTCGGAAATATAATCTCCATTTTTATAATTATTCATATTAAAACTAACATTCAATTTTGATGAAAAATTTGTTTTTTTATGTGCAGTTATTTCTTCTATTATTTCGTTGCGTCCTTCGGTATTGTTGCCAAAAATAAATGCTATTTGATTATAATCTATACGTAAATTATCGTCTATCAGAGTGTTAGGATAATCATCGTTGTTTATTAAATGATAAAGAAAATAAAGGGTCATCATTGGATTAAATAAATATTCACCATTATTTATAAATTTATAGCCATCGTAATACTGTTTCATTGTGATAATAACTTCGGCTTTATCTGTTTTCAAATTATAATCTTTATATATTTTGTTTACAAGTTCTTTGGTCTCTAAATAAGTGAAACCCAACATGTTTACAAACTTTTTATCAAAAGTTATCCATTGTGCTATATTAAATCCACTGTTCATATCGGCAATAGTAATTGGCAGTATTCCAGTTATATATACTTTATCTACCGATTTTGCTGTTCCTTTTTTTATCATTTCAAAAAAAGCTCTAAAAAAACCATTCTTCCCAAGTATATTCAAATATTCGTTATCATTTGCTGGTGCATATTGATAAAATATTGCCATAGCATTAGTTAACGAATCGTACTCATCTATTACTATAAATAATTTACCTTTTATAGTTGCTACAATATTTATTATATTTGATAAAGCTCCAGCTGAATTATTTTCATATCTTTTATCAAAAGTAGTTATTATTTCGTCATTTAATTTTAACTCTTCTTTATAATATTGTAAAAAATTATAAATAACAGAATTATTTTCAAGATTAAATTTCTTTTCTACAATTCGTCTATCATCTTCGGCATAAGCACGTAGTCCAGAGAAGTTGAAATTTATAAAAAAATATGTGTTATGTTTTTTTGTCGGATTTTTACCAATATAATATTGCCCGAAAATTTGTTGAAATTCGGAGGCATATTTTTTATCATAATAACAACGCAACATTTCCGTAAATAGCGATTTACCAAAACGACGTGGTCGCAAAAATACTGGATATTTTACATTATCTATTTCTTCTAAATATTTTGTTTTATCTACAAAATAATAATTCTCAGTAGCAATTGTTTCAAAATTACTGATACCATAAGGGATAAGTTTTTTCATAATAAATAATATTTTTGTTTATCAACAATTAGGAATTAGGAATTAAGAATTGGTTTATACCTTAAAATTCAATACTTTTGTTTATTTTAAATGCTATGTTGTCAGTATTTTATGTAAATTATTTAACTTAATAATGCAAAACGTATTTCTTGTTCTTAATTCCAAATTTCTAATTCTTAATTTATTTTTGCTTTAATATTTGTAATAATAAATTTTCGCCAAGCTGTAAAATCTGAGTTATTATCTATATCTTGTTCAAAACTATCAAGAACAGTGTTTCTTGCTTTTATATAAATATTTTTATCATTTTTAAATGTTAAATATAAATTACTTAATGTATGTTTTAATTCGTTCAATATTTTTATTCTCAAATTTATTAAATCAATTCTATTTAATCCACAAACTTTAATTGTTGTTTTCATTTGCAGAGTATTAGGATAAATTTTACCGTCAAATTTAAAATAAAAATGTTTATCTAAGTCTGTCTGCTCAAATTGTTCTGGGTTTAAAACCAATGGTTTTTCTTGTTCATCTGTTTTTTTACAACTAATTTGCAACTCTTGCAAAGTCTCGTTATTATACTCTGCCTGTGTGCCTTGAATAAAAAATTTATTTGATTTTATTCTGTTACATTTACTGCACGAATACAAAAAATTATCCCAACTATAAGCAAACCAATAATAAATACTTTTTGGTCTATAATGTTCTATTTCAGGATACAAATTATTCAAACTATCTTCACAATAAGCACAATTAGGATATAATTTTCTCAAATTTTTTCTTACTGCTTTTTTTGCATATCTGTTTTTTTTGTCAATATATTTTTCAGCCTCAATATTTGACGCAAAAACAGTTTCTACATTTTTGGCAAGCAATGAAGTTGGTATATTTATTATATCTTTTTTAATGCTTTTCATTTCTATAATTTATCTAATTCATTATTAATGAAATTTAAAACGTCGTCTTCAATAATATTAGGAGTTGTTTTTATCTTTTTATCTACTTCTTGATATATTTTTTGATAAATATAATCAGCGTCAGTTACTTGATTTAATTTTGTTCCACGAGTTGTAAAATTGCTCATATCCCAAATCATTGAGGTAAGCAAACTATTGGCAGTCAGCCCAGAAAGTTGTTTTACTGGTTCACTTACCTTCACAATTCCATTATTGTCTTTATACACCTTATATACAACAGCGTTTTCGCTTGCTCCAAGTATTGTTATTGCACTGTGTGTGGTGAAGAAAAATTGTATTCCTGCAAATTGTTTACGCAAAATACTTACAATTTCGTATTCCCATTTAGGGTGCAAAAATAAATCTACTTCGTCAACCAAAACAACTGCTTTATAGTCTTCTATTTTCTTAACATTAGGTTGATTTTTAGCAAGTCGTGCCAACAAATCGCAAGTCCAAATTAAAACTGTTTTGTATCCTGCCGAAATTTGTTCAAAACTCAATTTTGTTTCCGATTGTTTTTCTTTAAAATAAAAATCATAAGTTTCAGGGTCTTTTTTAATTTCAATTTCATTTCTAAATATGTCGGACAGTATTTTTAAAATACTATTAAGTTTTAAATTCAAAATAGATTGTTTTCTATCTATTTCGTTTAACCATTGAATTGGATGAATTAAATATTCTTGTTCGTCAAACAATGTCATAAATCCATATTCATAACTATCTTTCAAATCTTTACGAACACTTGCTCCACTTCTAAAAACGCCATAAGCATAAATATTTTTCAAAAAATGAGCCCTAATTTTATCAACAGTTTTATTTTGTTCATCTTTTTTACTTTCGTAGATAAAAGGTATTTCTATCTCATCTTTTTTATCGTATCCTTTCGAAATAAACAAAGCTTCTTTATTTAGGTCTAATAAATCTTGAATTTTTCCTGTGGTTTCTTTTTTAGTAAAAGCTTCAATATAATTTCGTGTAAGTGCAATTAATATTGATTGTAAAATCAAAGTTTTTCCGTGTGCGTTTTCTCCCAAAAAGTAAATTTCTTTTTTGTTGTTCAAATCCGAAAGTTCAATATCTACATTAAAATAATTCTCTACTTTTAACTCATCTAAATAACAAATATCTATTTCTGAAATTTGCTTTACCTCTTCTTTTAATTTTTCGTATAACCAACTAAAAAACTGGTCAATTTCTAATTCTATTTCATAATCTGTTAGTTTACCAACTATTGCAGAATACAAATCTTTTATATCGCTATCAACAACCTCGTTGTAAGAAATAAATTTTTGTCCAATTTTTGTCCCTCTTTTATGTTCGGGAGTTAAGCCCAAAAATTCAATAATATTTTGACTTCTTTTATTATAAAAAATATATTTATTATTGGAATCAACAAAATACGAAGCCCACGAAACAATTTCACTTATAGAAGAAATACTAAATCCGTACAAATTATCAATAGTTTTATTTATTCGTATAGAAAGTTTTTCGTTACCATAAATCAAATAAAAAAATTGTTCTCCATAATATTCAATACCTTTTTTACTTACTGTTTCTTCTCCAACAGCTTTATATTTAGCAAATTCAACCGAATTAAAGGCGTGAATATGATGTGATAATTCTATCAAGTTTTCCAAACTTATATTTTTAATATTTTCTTTTGATAAAAAACCTGAGGTAAATTGTTTTTGATAAAAATCATAAAATCGCTTTAAAAAACCATCATTTTTATCAGTTCTTTCTGCAAACCATTTATTTGCTTCTACCCTAAATTCTTTAAGATATTTTTCTAATAAATTATGTTTTGAGTTTAATATTAGCATTTTATAAAATTATATTTTCAAGTGCGTATTTTCTGAAAGCTGTAAAGTTATTTCTACGTGTTGTTGTAGTTTTAGAATTTAAAGAATTAGGAATTTCTTTTTTACTTTTATCAATATATCTCATTATATTTTTCTTTAATTAAAGTCATTATGTCCTTTTCTTCTATATTTTTCTTATTTTTAATTTTATTTACAACAAAATCATAAATTTTATCTTGAATAAAATCATCGCCCAATCTTAATTCTTCTTTTTCTTTATCAAAAGCATTAGAATAAGCTTTTTCCATTCCAAAAAGAGGAGATGTTATAACAGAGTTTGCCATCAAATTTGAAATTCCACTTACAGGTTCAGAAACCTGCGTTTCTCCATTTTCATTTTTATATACTTTATAAAATATTGCATCTTTGCTGGCTCCCCAAATTAATACTGGACTATGAGTAGAAATAATAAACCTTACTCTTGGAAACCATGTTCTTAGCTTACTCATTATTGTATATGCCCATTTTGGATGCAGAAACAAATCCAATTCATCAATTAAAACAGTGCCTTTAAAATTGTGTAAATCAGTAACCCAAACTTGAGTTTCCGAAAACCTTGATATCAAATCAGTAACCCAAATTAAAACACTTTTATAACCATCAGAAAGCTGATTAAGATTTAATGGTGTTCCTTTTTCTTTAAATGTTACTTTGACAGCTTCTACAATAATTTCGACATTTCCATCAAGTAATTCTTTCAAAAATTCAATAGCAATTGAAAGTTTAATATGAGGTATAGATTTCTCTGGTTTTAATTTTTCCTCATTTTCAATATTATACAATTTCATCAACCAGCTTTCAATATTATGCAAACCTGCATTTGATTTAAATAATGTTTCGTATTCATGAACATCAGTTGTGGTTGAAATATTATTGCGAGAAACTCCATAAGCAAAAGTTATATTTTCTCCATTAGGAAAACATTTTATATCAAATTCAACATCCTTTTTTGTTGAAAAAACATTATCCTCAAGTAATCTTTTAACTTTGTAACTATCTTTTAATGCAAATAATATTGATTGCAATAAAATTGTTTTACCAACTCCATTTTCTCCAAGTAAATAAATTTCTTTACTATTAAAATTATTTATTTCAATATTTTTTATACATAAATAATTTTTTATTGTTACTTTCTCAATATAATCTTCTGAATACCAATTCAAAAAATTAGCAATAACTACAGCTACAGGAATATTAATATTTAAGTCAATATAAGATTTAAAGTTTAAAAATCTTTTTTCATAAAAATTTGAGTCTTCAATATTAAGTTCTAATCTATTTATATTTTGTGTGTCCAAAAACAAATAAAAGTATAAATTAGAAAACAATAAATTAGAAAACCTATTTGATGATTTATGTAAATCTATTTGTCCTTCTAAATCATTTAATCTGTCATTTATATTTAATATTTTACTATAAATAAATTTATCAAATATAATGTTGTTCAAAAAATGTGTTATAGAAATAAAAACCATGCGTTTTGATTGATAAATTCCAATATCATTATCCGTTTCATAAAATCTTTTAATAGCATAATTTCTTAAATTGAAATATTCAAAATAATCAAAATAACTTAATAGTTCCTTATTTTTTTCAATAAAAACATCTAATTTTTCTTCTGTTAAGTTATCAACATATTCTTTGTTTAACAAAGTATTTTGCAAAATTCTATAAATTTTTTGTAAATTAATAAAATATTCCTCTCCTACATCATTAATAAAAATGTTGAAAAGTTTTTCTAATTTTTCTATATTTGGTTTATTATCTTGCATTTTAATTGATATAATTTTTATTTCTTATCATTTTTTTTATCAGTATTTTCTTTTGCAATCTCTTTAAGATTAATCTCTTTTGGGGATTCTATTTTTACTTTTTCAGTAGTAGTTAGGTCTTTTTTAGTAACAGGTTTTTTCTTTGCTACAATTTTTTTGGGTCTAACTTTTCGCTCAGGAAAATTTATTTCATGAATTGCTTTTGTAGGGCATACTGTTACACATTTTCTACAAAGTTTACATTTTTCGTGGTCTATATATGCCAAGAAGTTTTCAACTGTAATGGCTTCAAATTTAGCACATTCCTTAACACATTTTTTGCAACCAATACATGCTACCGAACATGCTTTTTTTGCGGCACCTCCTTTGTCTTGATTTATACAAGATACGAAAATTTTTCTATCTTTTTTGTTCTTCTTACGTAGTTCAATCACACTTTTAGGACAAGCATCAACACATGCTCCGCAGGCGGTACACTTATCATCAACTACATAAGGCAGTTGTGTTTTTTCGTCCATAAAAATTGCATCAAAATCGCAGACCACCACGCAGTCGCCATGCCCAAGGCAACCAAACTGGCAATCTGTGTGTCCGCTATACAATGCAGACTCAACAGCACAAGTAGTTACGCCATCGTATTTGGTTGTTCTTTTTCTAAACTCTGGAGTTCCATGACAACGAATTACCGCAACAAGAGGTGCTTTAGCTACTGCATCTTTTCCAAGAATTTTAGCTACTGCTGCCATTGTATCGTTTCCGCCAACGGGGCAATACAAGCTCCCAAAATCTTCTGATTTTACACAAGTCTCCGCAAAATTACGGCAACCTGGTACTCCACAACCGCCACAATTTGCGGCTGGCAAAATATTTTCAACTTCATCTATACGTGGGTCTTCGTAAACATAGAACTTTTTTGCTACAAAATATAAAATTATTGCTGCCAATATTGCAATAGCACTTACTGTTACAATAGAAAAAATTATTACTTCTGTCATTTTTATTTTTATTTAAAATTTGAAATATATTTAGATTTTTTTAAGGCGTATTAAAATAAATAATTGATAAATTTAAACGATGTTATTTTTGTTTTATTAATTCAATAAATATAATAATATCAGGATATTTGCTTGTTTATTGAAGACGATAAAAGCAAAAAAAACAAGTTTAAATAGTTAATTATTTATTTAAATATGCTTAACTGAAAAAGAAAATTTATCATTTATTTTCTTTTTGGTAACGTATAATACAATATAGTATGGAATTAAGCTTCCAAGAGCTATTAAACCAGACAAACCTTCGTGTTTTGTTATTATTAATGAGATAATTAAACTTGTAAATATAAGTAAAAATGGAAGAACATATCCTAAAAATAATGCTCTAAAACCAAGTATTTGTTTGTAGTACACTTTTACTTCATCGCCTATTTTATAATTCCCTTCAAATTTTGAAACCTCAACTATTTTCTCTTCTACTTCCGACACATTACAAATGCCTTTTGCACTGCAAGAAACACAACCAGAAGATGCTAATATACTTACTTTCATGCTATTATCGGCAATTTCTTTTACGATAGCTTTATGTTCAATATTCCCTTTTGACACTAAATTTGTTGTATTATTGGTTTGTTTTTTGAAAAAAATTAAAAGACAAATTTATATTATTTTGAAAAAAAGCATATAATTTTTTGGAGTTTTTAAAGCAAAAAAGTAATTTAGAATGATTACAAATAAAAAACAAAAAATTAGGAATTAAGAATTAGGAATTAAGAATTTGAAAAATTGGTTTACACCTTAAAAATAAACTATTTGTATTTTAAAAAAAAAAGACAAATTTCAAATTTTAAATCAGTTGCCACGTCATTTAGCGTAGATAAAATTGAAAAATAGAACAGATAGGACTTTATTCCTTTATTGTCTGAGCATTAAAATGGATAGAGTCCTGTGCAGAATCAAGTATTAGTTAATCAACGAGCTAAAGCACATTGTAAGGAATGATACAATTATTCAATGGTGCAATTATTCAATTATTCAATGGTTCAATGATACAATGGTTCAATGATACAATTATGTGATTATAAACCAATAGATTAAAGAAATACAAATGTGTAAAAACTTTTGTATGTGTACTTAACTGATATAAAATGTAAACCCTAAATGATACATACAAAAAAAAAAAATTAGGTGTAAACCAATTCCTAATTCTTAATTCTTAATTCTTTAATAAACTATTTCGGTGTTAGGCAGTAATCTAATAGTTTTTTCAATGTCATCACTTGTTAATAAGGTGTTTTTGATATTTAATATTTTGAGTTTTTTCAAATTTGTAATTTCAATTGGCAATTGACTAATATTATTATTAGAAATATCTAAAAATCTCAAATTTGATAAATTTCCAATTTCTGCTGGTAATTTAATTATCTTATTATTACTTAAATTTAAGGATATAAGCAATTTTAATTCTGTAATTTTAACATTAAATTCTTTTATATTATTATTTTCAAAATTAATTTTTCTTAAAAATTGCAAATTGCAAATTTCTGATGGAATTTCGATTAACTCATTGTTTTGTATGCACAATTCCTCTAAATTTTTTAAATATAATAATTCTTTTGGTAAAAACTTAATCTTATTATTTTTAGCTTTTAAAATTTGTAAATTTTTAATAACACCAATTTCTTGAGGTAATTTTGTCAAGTTATTATCATTTAAAATTAATATTTGTAACTTCTTTAACATTGCTATTTCTGCAAGTAAATTAGTTAATTCTTTTCCTGATAAATCTAAAATATAGGCTTTTGAAGAATCAGTAAAAGCATCTTGAAAATTTGTAAATCTTTTTTGATTATCAAGCTTGTAATAATCTAATAATGTGGAATTTACTCCTTCATTTAATTTTGACACTTCAAACCCTCCATTTTTATAGTTACATTCCAGTATTTTTTGAACATTTATATCTTCGTTCAAATTCTCTCTTGATAATTTTTCGATTTTAAAACCTTCTTTTTCAAACAAAAGATTTACTGCCGTTTTGTTATTTATTGAGGAATATGCTGAAAATTCTAATTTTCTGCTTGGATTTTTAAATTTAATATTAATGTTTTCTTCTTTTCTTAATACCTCTACTGCAAAATATGGTAATAAGTCTATTGTGGAGTTTTGCCACTTATTTTGAGTATGTTGGATAAAATAAAAATAACTTGAAAAATTTAAAGAATCATATTCTATATATGAAATACCAAAAAATTTATCTTCATGTTCCGATTGAAATAAATGAACATTTACTTGTTTATATTTTTCATCACGATTCAAATAAAATTTCACAGTATTATCGTCAATTAATTGAGCGTTAATTATGCTACTATCAAGAAAATACAAATTTATTAAAGAAGGTAAAAGTTCTTTTTTTACAGTTTTTAAATGTTTTAAAATTATTAGTTCGGGTAAGTAAGCTGTTTCAATATTTTCTAAATTATTATTAACTTTATCTGTATTAGTGTCATCGCATGAAAAAATGAATAAACACATATAAAGTAAAATCAAAATTACTAAACCTTTATTTTTTAAATTATTAATATTTTTATGTAAAATCATTATAATTTTTAATTTTATTAGTGAAAATGAAATAGTAAGTGAAAATGAAATAATAAGTAACTCCTGAATACACCTTTTTTTTGTTCTTTAATTATTTTAACAAATTTACAAATAGCGAGCTATTTAATGAAATTTTTAAATTTTTAAAAAGGACATAATAAACAAGTATATTGGGCTTAGTTATTTTTTCTTTTTCACGTAAATTATAGAATTTAAAGCAAGTAAACTTAGAAATTTTCTAAATCAAAATTTATTTTAAATTATTTGGCAACAAAGTTAAGGTTTTTAAATTTAATTATTCTTTTTTTGTACAAATTTTATTATTAAATTCTAACTATTACATACATTTAGTAAATTCATCATTACTTCAATAAAGGGTTTTTTGTTTAAAGTATTAAATTTATAAAATGTAAATAATTCTATTTTAACATTTTATATAATATACTTATTAAATAAAATAAATCACAAATAAAATTTTTTAAGAATTAAAACTTAATTTTACAAATTTATAATTTTTATACACTAATTTCACAAAAAAAAATATTTCTATATTTTAAGGAATTTGACAAAACAAACAATAATTTTGAATTTGAAAGGTGAGCAGAAAATAGCAAAAGGTTTTGAATAAACAGTTCAAGACGAAAGCGAGTTTATTGGACAAACGATTTCATTGTAAGAGCGTTGTCTGTTTGACTGTTCGTGCTTACGCAGACAGTCAAATAAATGTTACTAAAATAAACAATATTGTTGAACTATGATAAGTATCCATACAAAAGTTTTGGCATTTTTCATGAGTATCAATTTCTTTGTTACTTTTGAAATATCAAAATGTTCATTTACAAAGGTAAACTTTAATTCTAATATTTCAAAAAAGCCTTGAGCTTGACACTCATGAAAAACGCCAAAGTTTTGCATATCAAAATTTCAATTATCTTGTTTTTTGCAAATTTAACAATAATTTGTTAAATATAAAATAATAATTTAATTTTGTTTTCATGTATAATTATTCATGAAATATACGATTACAAAACATAACTAACAACTAACTAAGGTAATGTATAATATTTTTATTTTCAAAAATGCTCGCATTTAATCAAAAAAAACTCTGTGCTTAGTGAAAATGTTAAAATACAAAGATTAAAATAAATGAAAAAATCACACATATTATTACTTTATACAGGAGGAACTATTGGAATGATAAAAGACACTGAAACAGGAAGTCTCAAGGCTTTTAATTTTAGCGATATTTATGAACAAATTCCTGTTTTAAATCAATTCAAATGCAAAATAACTTCTTATTCTTTTAAACCTGCTATTGATTCTTCAAATATTAATGCAAGTTTGTGGAGTAAATTGGCACACATTATAAATAACAATTATGGAAAATACGATGGATTTGTTATTTTGCATGGTACTGATACAATGGCATATACGGCATCTGCATTGAGTTTTATGCTCGAAGATTTGTACAAACCTGTTATTCTTACTGGCTCGCAATTACCAATTGGAATGCTTAGAACCGATGGAATGGAAAATCTGATAACTTCAATTGAAATTGCCTCGGCAACCGAAAACAATAAGGCAATTGTTCCAGAAGTTTGTATTTGTTTTGAAAACAAATTGTATAGAGGTAACAGAACTACAAAACATAATTCGGAGCATTTTACGGCCTATAAATCTAATAATTATCCAATTCTGGCTGAGGCAGGAATTAGTATTAAATATAACAAAAAAGCTATTCATTATCCTGAGCATCATAAAATATTGAGAATTTATGATAAATTTAGTGATAATGTTGCTATTCTTAAAATATTCCCAAATATAAATCAAGCTTTTGTATCTGCAGTGCTGAATACCAAAGATTTAAAAGGTGTTGTTATAGAAACTTATGGCTCAGGAAATGCTTTAACCGAGGATTGGTTTTTTGAAGAGCTAATAAAATGTGTTGAAAAAGAAATTGTGCTTATAAATATTACTCAATGTAGTACTGGCGGTGTGGATATGGGACGTTATGAAACAAGTTTGAAACTGAAACAAATAGGAATTATTAGTGGACACGACATGACAACCGAAGCTGCAATTACTAAATTAATGTTTCTTTTAGGACAAAATTTTAACTATATACAGGTAAAAATGTATATGCAAAATTCACTGGCAGGTGAATTAAGTAATTAACTGAAAATGAAATAATAAATTGCTCCAAAATGCGTCTCTTTTTGTTCTTTTACAATTTGAAAATAAAGACATAATAGCGAACTAAGGAATGATACAATTATTCAAAGGTTCAATGATACAATTAAATAATTACTAAAGTTTTTGCTTTCATAATAATATAATTATCAAACAGTTGTAATTT